>JAMJQV010000365.1 GCA_023554435.1 Gemmatimonadota bacterium
CTCGGCGCACAGGGCAACGTATGGACCGAGTACATCAAGACGCCCGCGCACGTGGACTACATGGCCTACCCCAGGGCCCTGGCCCTGGCCGAGCTGACCTGGTCCCCATCGTCGGCGAGGGACTGGGCGGACTTCAGCGGACGACTGCCGGCGGGTCTGGCCCGCCTGGGAGCGCTGGGGGTCCACTATCGGATCCCGGAGCCGACCGGTCTCGAAGAGGACAGGCTGACGCTGGGTGGGTGGATCGGGTTGGATCTGGGAAACCCGCTCCCGTGGGGAGAGATCCGATACACGCTCGACGGAACAGACCCCACGCCCGCTTCGCGGAAGTATGAGACCGCCTTCGATCTCCCCCTCGACTCCGAATCCGTGACCGTATCGGCCCGGCTGGTCCTGCCCGACGGGAGGGCCGGGGCCATCGCCCGCGCTGCGTTCGCCCGCACCATTCTGCGCACCGGACTGGACATCGACAATTCCCGGCTGCGCCCGGGCCTGTCGCTCGACTACGCCGAGGGGGAATTCGCCTCCGTGTCCGAGGTGGAGGATGCGGAGCCCCTGCGGCGAGGCACCAGTGCGCGGGTGGAGATCCCGGGGGTCGCTCGGGAGACGAGCTTCGGGCTCAGGTTCGGGGGGTACCTGCGCGTGCCCTACGATGACATCTACTACTTCGAACTTACATCAGATGACGGGTCACAACTTATTATTGATGAACAAGTTGTCATCGATCACGATGGATACCACTCGGCGACCGCGAAGGGAGGGGCGATCGGCCTGTCCAGGGGTCACCACCGCTTGCGCATACTCTACTTCCAGGGCGGCGGTGGACGATCCCTGGACCTCCGAGTTCGCCGGGGCGAAGGCTCGTACGAGCCCGTGCCTGACGAGTGGCTGTACATCGAGGACCACCTGGCATCCGATCCGGATCTGCCGATGACGGACGCGCCCTAGGGGCTCAGGGATACCAATCCGGATTGGGGCGCGGCATGGCCGCCCCGATCGAGTCGCGCCAGTCGGCCAGACGAGTGCGCAGTTCCTCCGCCACGGCGGGCTGGGCGGTGAACAGGTCGATGCTCTCGCCCGGATCCACCGCGAGGTCGAACAACTCCAGGCTGCCGTCCTCGAACCACTCGACGAGCTTGAGATCTCCGGACAGGATGGCGCCGCCGGGTCGATTGCCCGACCCGTGGTAGTGCGGGAAGTGCCAGAAGAGGTCCCGCTCCTGCACGGCCTCCGACTCGCCGGACACCAGGGGCGCCAGGTTGACCCCGTCGAGTGGCCGTTCGGCGGCCGGCGGTAGACCGGCCAGGGAGTGCAGGGTCGGCAACCGGTCCGTGGTCATGGCGGGCACGTGCGAGGTGGTTCCAGCCTGTCCGGCACCGGCGCCTGGCCACCGAATGATCAGCGGGATCCGGATTCCACCCTCGTACAGCCAGCCCTTCCCTGCCCGCAGAGGGCGATTCGCCGTGGGGGCGCGTTCACCCCGGTCGCCGGCCAGCGTGCTCAGGCCTCCGTTGTCGGACACAAACACGATCGCGGTGTGGTCCGCCACCCCCAGTGAGTCCAGCGCCTCCGCCACCCGTGACAGGCTCCGATCCACGGACGCTACCATGCCGGCGTATACGGCGTGTTCCTGCCGAAGCCGGGTGGTGGAACGGCCGCTCTCGCTCTCCGTGGAGCCTCCCACGAGAGGCTCGAGGGCGCTCGCCCGTTCCAGGTAGGGCGCCGCATCCTCGTCTCGGGCCTGCAGCGGCGTGTGGACCGCGTAGTGCGACAGGACTAGAAGGAACGGCTGCGCGTGATGCTCCTCCAGGAAGTCGATCGCCCGGTCGGTCAGCCGATCGGTCAGGTATGAGCCCGGCGAATCTTCTTCCAGTCCCGGAACATCCGTGATCGGCCAGTCCGGATTGCGATACGGCGGAAAATAGCTCCCTGGCTGTCCCGCCCGGTTGACGGCGCTCGTCCACGCGAAGCCCTGCGCCCCGGGCAGATACTCGTCCCCGGCGCCGAGATGCCACTTGCCGATGTAGCCCGTGGCGTACCCGGCCCCGGCGAATTCCTCACCCAGCGTGATCTCCTCCAGCGGCAACTGGCGACGATAGTCGGCCTGGAGCAGAAGCCCCCGCTGCTCACCGCCGATCCAGTTCGTGATCGAGACCCGCGCCGGGTGACGACCCGTCATCAGGCTGGCGCGGGTCGGCGAGCACACCGGACTGGCCGCGTAGAAGCGCGAGAAGCGAACCCCGGATGCCGCCAGGGCGTCGATCGCAGGGGTGTCGTAGAACTCGCTCCCGAGGACCGCGGCGTCCTTCCACCCCAGGTCGTCCACGACGAACAGGACGATATTGAGCGGCGGGGTCTCCGAGCCGCCCCCGCGCTCCGTACCGGAACAGCCGGTCAGGGCGAGCAGCAGCGCGAGACTCGTGAGAAATGGCTTCACGCCGTATCCGATCGGACCATCACCAGGAGCATCTTGAACCTCTGCTCCGCCTGCACCGCATGCGGTACGCCTCCCGGAAGGCGAATGATCTGCCCTTCCCCGACCTGGTGTGTAGCACCGGCGACCTGAATTAGGGCGACCCCGTCCAAAACGTAGAGAAGGGCCTCGTGGGGCGTGGTGTGCTCGCTCAACCCCTCGCCCGAGTCGAAGGCGAAGACGGTCACCGAGCCGCCCGGGGACTTGGCCAGCTGCCGACTGACGATGGCTCCGTCCTGGTACTCGATCAGGTCCGTCAGATTGAAGGCTCCGGGTTCCATCGTCATGCTGTCTCCTCGCGGGTGTACGGGTCAATCGAAGACGGGAGTGAGCCCCGCCTCGCTCACGAGAGCCGCGATCTCGTCCACCGATCGCTCGTCCGCCACATCGAATTGCGCTCGGGCGCCGGTCTCCTCGTTTCCGGCCGTCGACACGTAGCCGCCCGGCGCCGTCGATACTCCCGCGCTCAGCTTGCTTACCCCCAGGGTCAGCGACAGGTCGCGGATCGCAGGCGCCTCTCGCGTGGTCAGCGTCAGGTGCGCCGAGGGGTGCGCCAGGCGGAGGAACAGCATGGATCGAACGAAGTCTTCGTCCGACACGGGCCGGACCGGGGAGTATGCCGGGTCCGCGTCCATGGTCTGAACGCGCGGCAGGGAGAAACCGACCTGGAGCCCGGGAACCTCCTCCTGGAGGATGGTTGCGTGAGCCGCCAGGCCGGTCACGTCATCCTTCAGATCGGCGAGGCCCAACAGTACTCCCAGCCCCACGTACGTGAAGCCGGCTTCAGCCGCCCGGCGCGGAGCCTCCAGTCTGGACGCCATCTCCCTCTTCCCCCCGCTCCGGTGCGTCCGCAGGTAGGCCTCGGGATCGTACGTTTCCTGGTACAGGTGATAACCCACCGCTCCCGCCTGGCGCAGCCGGCGGTACTGGTCCCCCGACAGGGACCCGAGGTTCAGGTGCACCCGCGTGATGCCGGTCTCACTGAGGATCGCCTCGGTGGCCTCGCACACGTAATCGACGAACGGGTCGGCCGGGATCTCTCCGGTCACCAGGTCGATGGCGCGGATGCCCCGGGAGTGCAGCGCGTCCGCCTCGCGCACGGCCTCCCCGATCGACAGGCGACTGCGCTCATAAGAGGACGAGCGACGGAATCCGCAGTAGACACAGTCGTTGGTGCACGCGTTGCTCAGGTAGAGTGGGGCGAAGATCCCGACCTTCCCTCCGAATCGCTGCTCCCGCTGGCGTTCGATCGCTTCGCGATGCATCTCGAGAGCCGCGGCCATCGGCATCCTGAAGAGTTGCTCGAATTCGTCACCGAGTTCGGCCCGGCGCGAGACGATCCGATCGTACGTGCCACCCGAGGACTTCAGCTCCGTGAAAAGTCGCGCGTCACGAAGTCGCCCGGCTGCCTGGCGGGCGAGGGAGTAGGCGGCGGCCGAGATGGCCTCGATCTCCGCGGGTGAGATCGCATCGAAGTGAATCCCCGCCACACAGGCCACGTTGCAGCGCGCTGCTGCGCACAGAGTATGCGCCGCGTGGCGGGCGATGGCTTCCTCCCGGTGACCCTCGGCACTCAGGCAGCGCGTGTGGACCCGCCCGTCGCGCCACTCCGACAGCGCCACAGAGCCGACGTGCGCGTCTCCACCGTGAACGTGACACAGGAGGTCGCGACCGGCGCGATCTACGATGAAGCTCAGGGCGTGCGGCCCATCAGAAGCCAGCCGAAGCGGGAAACGGATCTCGGCGTCCATGGGCCCGAATGTATCACGGTGGCCGGTTGTGCGCGTGAGCCCATACTGGCTGCGGACGAATGCGCAGAGTACGCTTGTGCCACGTCTTGAAGTACCCGGTCCGTGTACCAGATCCGCTGGAGGCAGCCGTGCGCATACGCTCTCTGACCCGCTCGACCATTCGCGCAGTCGCGATCCTGACGCTGACCACCGTTCTGACGGTCGCGCCCCCCGCTTCGGCCCAGGAAGGGCTCAAGATCTACATATCGGCGGACATGGAGGGCGTAGTCGGCACGGTCACGGGTGAGCAGCTGGGACCGGCCGGTTTCGAGTACGAGCAGGCCAGGCGCTGGATGACTGAAGAGGTTAACGCGGCAATCCGGGGAGCGCGGGCCGCGGGGGCCACCGAGATCCTCGTGAGCGACTCGCACGGAAACGGCCAGAACCTGCTGCTGGACGAGCTGCCCCCTGACATCACCGTGATCCGGTCCTGGCCTCGGCCCCTGGCGATGATGGCGGGAATCGACGACACGTTCGATGGAGCCATCTTCGTCGGATACCACACGAGCACCGACAACTCCACGGGTGTTCGGGCGCATACCATGTCGAGCGCACGGCTCACGTCGGTCAAACTGAACGGGGTCCCCGTCCCCGAGACGGGACTCAACGCGGCGATCGCCGGGCACTTCGGCGTCCCCGTGATCATGCTGACGGGCGATGACGCGATCGCGGAAGAGGCGACCGACCTGCTCGGCGACCTCGAGACGGCCGTGGTGAAGAAGGCGTACGGCTTCCACGCGGCAGAGACCATGATGCCGCAGGCCGCCTACCAGCTCATCGAGGAGACTGCAGCCCGTGCGGTGGCCCGCACCGCGGACTTCGAACCGTGGGACCTGGGCGGGCCGATCGAGCTGGAGGTCAGCTTCAAGAATTACCGTCCGGTCGAAGCGCTCGGATACCTCGAGATCGTCGAGCGTATCGATTCGCACACCATCCGGTACACCGGTCCGGACATGATCGCGGTCGCGGACTTCCTGACGTTCCTGTTGAACTACGACTCGAACGCCACTCCCTGAGGCGGCGATCGTCGACCGGGCTCGCGAATCAGATCGAGCCCGGCAGCTCGACTTCCCCCGGCAATTCGAACGGGAGAGGTTCCCGGTCTTCGGTGCAGCCCAGGTCGGGCTCCGTGTCCCGTCCCTGGATGAGGAAGTTCTCGATCAGCCCCGCCACACAGGGGTCGATGTCGTCATGTCCGCGCTGCGGTACGACCCGTACCGAGCCGTTCGGCAGGTGGCCCGCCACCCACTCGGCGTATTCCGGCGGCGTGATGTAGTCCTCCGAGCCGGTGACGAGAAACACGGGCGCTTCTGAACTCACCGGGTCCCAGAAGCCATCGGGCACACTCGCCGATCCCCAGATCTCGCAGTCCCGGATCTCTTCATCGATCCACTCCCCGGTACCGAGGCGGGTCTGGTGGTATGCCCTCTCCAGATCACTCGCGGCCAATCGGGCGAGTTCCTCGGTGCAGGCAATCGAAAGGTAGACGCCCCGTGGAATCGGAGGCGGTGCCCCGGGACGCTGCATGGAGGCGATCTGACGGTAGTCTCCATTCGACATCTGATACACCAGCGCCGGAAGCGCCCGAGCAGACCGGCTCGATCGCAGCATTCCCACCACGAGTCCGGATAGAGACCGCCGGTCGAACCGCACCGTCACGCTGTCGCCCGCGGAGCCGGCCAGCGGGGCCCGGAGCGGGACGGGCGAATCCTCGAGGCGCCGTACGAGGTCCGTGAAGCGGGCCTCCAGGTCCGGGTACGCCCTGGCACAGTCGGAATCCGCATCGCACATGCCGATCAGTCGCGAGAGGGCGGAATCGGCGGCCGGGAACAGGTCGGGCCACATCGATCGTTCGATGGGAACGACCCCGTGCAGCACGGCGACGCGGACGCGGTCCGGGTGACGGCGCATGTAGACTCGCGCCACCTTGGTCCCATACGAGGCCCCCCAGAGGCTGAGCGTCTCGTACCCCAACCAGTCTCGCACGGCATCCAGGTCGTCCGCAGCGTTCCAGGTGGTGTACTGGGCCGGCTCGGCCCGGGTCCCGGTTTCATCCCGACACTTCTGGAGCGCCACGACGTAGGCCTCGTCGTACTCCGGCCCCCCGGCTCCGTCTCCTATTTCATGCGGCTCTGGAAGATCGCAATCGAGGGCGTTGGATCCGCCCGTCCCTCTCTGGTCCACCAGAACGATGTCCCTGCCCTCGCGAAGCCTCGAGACCGCGTTCGCGAAGAAGGGCAGATAGCGGGTTGCAGGCGCCACGCCGCCGCCGGCCAGGAAGGTGACCGCGTCAGCCGCGGGCCCGGAGTCCCCGGTGGCTGGCAGCACGGCCACCCGCAGGCCGATCGTCCGACCTCCTTCGACCGATCGATCCTCCGGGACATCGAATGTTCCGCACCACACCTCGCCCTGAACCCCCGGCGTCTCGCAAAGCTCGAGCTTTCCCTCGAAGCGCTCCGCCGGGGTGCGGAGGGCGGACTCCGTACCCGAGTCCGAGCAGCCGGCGACCCCGAGCAGCGCGATGGCCGTTAGTGTTGCAACCCACTTCATTTCGGTGTCTCCAGGCAGGAGCTGAACGACCCCCGAGCGTGATGGAGGAGTCCCGCGAGGCTACCGCCATCGCCTGACAGAGTAAAGTGTGCTCTGGCGACTACCCGATGGCCTCCATGGCCTTGAAGTACACGTCGTCGGGTATGTCGGCCTCGCGCTTCCAGAGTGCGCCTGCGGTATAGAAGTCGGGATCGGCGCCGTGGCGGCGGGTGTCTTCGATGAGAGCTTCGACCGGATTCGTCTCGAGCTCGGGCGCCTGGCGCGGGCGCCCCATGTGGGTCTGCCCCCTTGGGTCGATGAATGCTGCCCGCCGATCCTTGCCCCACCACTCCACCTTCCAGCCCTCCTCGTGCAGCAGTCGGTGATGGTGGCCGCAGAGGAGGAGCAGGTTGTCGAGCTTGGTGTCCCCTCCGTCGGCCCAGTGCTTGATGTGATGCGCGTCGGTGAACCGGAGTCCACAGCCCGGGAAGCGGCAGCCCCGGTCGCGAACCTCGAGGGCCCGGCGCACCGAGGGCGGAATGGTGCGGGTCTTCCGGCCTACGTCGAGC
>JAMJQV010000366.1 GCA_023554435.1 Gemmatimonadota bacterium
CGCGGTGATCGACTCGGGCGACCATGAACCGAGTACCCTGGCGATCGACGTGATCGACACGGCCAGCGGAGACCTGGTGTGGCAGGGCCTGGCAAAAGGGGCTCTTGCTGACATGCCGTCGGGCGACGAGCTGGACTCGTATGTCGACCAGGTCGTAGAGCGAACCCTCCAGGGCTTTCCTCCCGGCGACTGACTGCATGCACCCGCTGATCAGCGCCCTTCTTCTCGCGGCCACCCTCAACGCCGACACGACCCGGTACGAGCTCCGCTACGTCCAGGCGGCGGAGCACTTCGAGGAGACCCTGCTACTGGGCAACGGCCGGGTGGGGGCCTCGGTGTTCGGCGGCGTGGGCACGGAGCAGGTCTACCTCAACGACGCGACGCTGTGGTCGGGCGGCCCGGTGGATCCACGCATGAACCCGCGGGCCTTCGAGCACCTTCCGGAAGTCCGAGCGGCGCTGGCCGCGGGCGACTGGGAGAGCGCGGATCAACTGGTTCGAGAGATGCAGGGCAGTTTCTCCCAGTCCTACGCGCCTCTGGGGACCCTCCTCCTCGACATGGGCCACGCGGCGGAGGCCGAGGACTACGTCCGCATCCTGGACCTGGCGAGCGCCACGGCCAAGATCGAGTACCGAACGGGTGGCGTGCGGTACGAGCGCCAGGCGTTCGTTTCACACCCGGACCGGGTCATGGCCGTCCGGCTGAGCGCCAGCCAGCCGGGAGCGCTGGAATTCCGGGTGCGGTTCGAGAGCCTCCTGCGCTACCGCGTCATCGCTGACGGCGGGACGCTCACGGCGCGGGGAGAAGCACCGGTGCACGCGGAGCCGAGCTACCGGGGCGACATGCCGAACGCGATCGTGTACGACGAGGGCCGGGGCACCCGCTTCGCGGTCCTGGCCCGCATCGTCGACACCGACGGCACCGTGACGGACGACGGCGACGTCCTGGCCCTGGAGGGCGCGTCGCATGCCACGCTCCTGGTCTCCATCTCCACCAGCTTCAACGGGTTCGATCGCGAGCCGGGCCTGGATGGCCTGGACGAGGTGAGGATCGCCCAAGATCAGCTCTCGCTGGCGGCCGACCGCGACTTCGAGAGCCTGCTCGATCGTCACACCACGGACTTCGGCTCGTTCTTCGACCGCGTGGTCCTCGACCTGGGCTCCGATCCGGTCCCGGGACTCGCCACCGACGAGAGGCTGCGTCGCTACGCGGACGGGGCTTCCGATCCCTACCTGGAAGCCCTGTATTTCCAGTTCGGCCGCTACCTGCTGATCAGCAGCTCCCGCACGCCCGGAGTGCCGGCGAACCTGCAGGGCATCTGGAACCCCCACCTGCGTCCACCGTGGAGCAGCAACTACACCACGAACATCAACCTCGAGATGAACTACTGGCCGGCCGAGGTCACCAACCTGTCCGAGATGCACGAGCCGCTGCTCGAGTTCATCGAAAACCTGGCGGTTACCGGACGCGTTTCAGCGGAAACGTTCTGGGGCACGCGCGGGTGGGCCGTGAGCCACAACAGCGACATCTGGGCCATGTCGAATCCGGTGGGGGACTTCGGCCAGGGGCACCCCGCCTGGGCCAACTGGAACATGGCCGGCGTGTGGCTCAGCACTCACCTGTGGGAGCACTTCGCCTTCACCCAGGACCGGGACTTTCTGCGGGATCGGGCCTGGCCGCTCATGGTGGGCGCGGCCGAATTCGCGCTCGATTGGCTGATCGAGGGCGAGGACGGCACCCTGGTCACCGCGCCGTCCACATCTCCCGAGAACCTGTACCGCACGCCCGGGGGCTACGAGGGCGCCACCACCATCGCCACCACGGCGGACATGGCCATGATCCGTGAGTTGTTCGACGATCTGCTCACGGCCGCCGACGTTCTGCGGAGGGACTCGGAGATCCTGCAGGAAGTTCGGAACGCCCGGGAGCGGCTGGCGCCGTACCGGATCGGAGGCGACGGCAGCCTGCAGGAGTGGTATCACGACTGGGAGGACGCCGACCCCCGGCACCGGCATCAGTCACACCTGTTCGCTCTTCACCCCGGCACGACCATCGACCTGGCTCTGACGCCGGAGCTGGCCGAGGCTGCGCGGGCCGCCCTGGAGATCAAGGGCGACGAATCGACCGGCTGGTCCAAGGCGTGGCGCATCAACCTGTGGGCCAGGCTCCGCGACGGGTTCCGGGCCCACAAGCTGTACCGCGAGTTGCTCAGCTTCGTCCCGCCGGTGGCGGAACCGGGATATGACGGGGGCGGCGGCACCTACCCGAACCTGATGGACGCCCACCCTCCGTTCCAGATCGACGGCAACTTCGGAGGGACGGCCGGCGTGGCGGAGATGCTGCTGCAATCTCACGTCGGTGAGATCCGGCTCCTGCCCGCCCTGCCCGTCGCGTGGGCGACCGGCAGCGTGCGCGGGCTGAAGGCTCGTGGTGGCGTGGAGGTCGACATCGAGTGGAGGCAGGGCCTCCTGCAATCCGTGATCCTGCGCGCCGCGGTGGACGGCGTGTTCGAAGTCTCGTGGGGCACCGCGTGGCGCACCGTGGAGCTGGGCGCGGGCGAGGTCGCGCGGCTCGACGGACGCCTGCAGACTACGCGGTTCGACGACGAGGTGCGCTAGCCGATCGACCGGTGGCCGTTCGCCACCCGTAGTGGGCGATCACGGCGAAGCACAGCACCACCAGGAGGAAGGACGCCCGCACCGCGGGGAATGACACGCCCCCCAGGCTGACGGTCTGCAGGTCGATGATGGCGCCCTGCAGCGGAGGCATCACCGATCCACCCAGGATCGCCATGATGAGCCCCGCCGCCCCCAGCTTCGCGTCCTCCCCCACTCCCTTCAGCGCGATCCCGTAGATGGTCGGGAACATCAGCGACATGCACGCGGACACCCCCACCAGGCAGTACAGCCCGACCATTCCGGGGATGACGATGGCGCCCAGGGTCAGCCCGCCGCCGGCGAGGGCCAGGGCCAGGAGGAGGCCGCCCGGGCTCACGTACTTCAGCAGGAAGGTGCAGATGAAGCGGCTGGTCACGAAGATCAGCATCGCGACCATGTTGTAGCCCTGCGCCTGCACCTCCGTCAGCCCCAGCTCCATCGTCCCGTAGTGGATGATGAACGTCCAGCACATGATCTGGGCGCCCACGTAGAAGAACTGCGCGATGACGCCTTCCAGGTACCGGCTGTTCCGCGACAGGCGGCGAAGGGTGGGCCGCACGTCGAGCGATCGGTCCTCCTCTCCGTAGGCCGGCATCCGGGTGATGGCGATGGTGACGAAGACCACCACGATGACGAGCGCGATTCCCAGGTACGGGGTCCGTATCACCCCCAGGTCCTGCGCCGTGAGGGCGGCCAGCTGGTCGGCGGGCATGGCGGCCCGATCGGCCGCGCTGGCCGGATTGAGACGGGCCAGGATGAACTGCTGCGCGACGAACATGCCGAGCAGCGACCCCATGGGGTTGAACGACTGGGCGAGGTTGAGGCGCCGGGTGGCGGTCTCCTCGGACCCCATGGACAGGATGTAGGGATTCGCGCTGGTCTCGAGGAAGGAAAGCCCGCACGTGAGGATGAAGTAGGCCACCAGGAAGGGCCAGAACACCATCATCATGCTGCCGGGAATGAACAGCAGCGCGCCCGTGGCGTAGAGCCCGAGTCCCACCAGGATCCCCGCCTTGTACGAATACCGCTTGATGAACAGGGCCGCCGGGAAGGCCATGGCGAAGTAACCGCCGTAGAAGGCGAACTGCACCAGCGAACCCTGGAAGTTGCTCATCCGGAGGATGCGCGAGAACGCCTTCACCATGGGATTGGTGATGTCGTTCGCGAACCCCCACAGCGGGAAGAGCAGGGTGACCAGGATGAACGGAATGAGAATCCCTGCCGGCACGACCTTCGCGGATCCCCTGGCTCTCTCCATGTCAGAAACCCCGGAAGTCGGTGCTCTGTCGAGCCGGCAGCCCCGGGCGGGGAAGCCGTCGGAGGACCCGGTACTCGATGCCGTGAGACTCGCAGAACTCGCGTTTTTCGGGCCGGTCACCGTCCTCGTTCACCGCGTAGATATCAGGCCGGATGACCTCGATGTCCGGCTCGGCGTCAAGCCAGCCCCACCCCGAGGCCACGAGCGCCTGCTTCACGTAGCGTATCGAGCCGACCATGTACCGCCGCTCCTCCTCGGGGAACAGAGGATGACCTTCTCCCTTCAGGTGCTCGATGTTCCGATCGCTTCCCACGGTCACGTAGAGTTCCGCCAGCTCGGACACCTCCTCGAAGAAGCGGATGTGTCCCGAGTGCAGCCAGTCGTAGCACCCGGTCACGATGGCCTTCTTCTGCCCCTCGAAAGGTCGCTCCTGCGGTACGGGGCCGGTCATGGCGGGGAAGCCCTCGAGTTCTTCGTCCCGGATGACCACGTATTCGAGTCCGGCGGACTCGCAGAACGAGCGCGCCGTTGGAGAGGCCTCGGCCTCGCGCACGGCCCAGGCTTTCGCGCCCGGAGCACACCGGGCGACGATCGACGCGGGATCCTTGAACTCGTCGATCACCCTCACATCCGAGACGTACCGGATGGCCTCGACCAGATACTGTCTCTCTTCCACCGGAAACGCGGGCGGACGGTCGGCGCTGAAATCGGCGGCCCGGTCCGACAGGAGCAGGACCTCGACGGCGCCCCTCCTGGCCGCTTCCTGCAGGAACCGCACATCGGGCGACCGCAGGTCGTCGAAGCTGCCGAGGACCACGACTTTCGGCCGCTCAGTCGGCATGCGCCAGCCGGATCGTGGCGTGGAAGGACCCTGGTACGGGGCGCTCGGAGATGACGTACAGGTAGCCTCCACCGCACCCGGAATACACGGCCCCGGCGTACCGATCCTGGTAACTCCTGAGGATGCCGGGGAGGTCGATCGTGATCGTCGGGTCACGGAAACTGTGCGGCACCAGCACGTCCCAGCAGGTCATGGTCTCGCTCATGGCCGCGCCGAGAGCCTTGACGTCGCAGGCCAGGATAGCCTCGTAGCAGTCCACGCCGCTTCGACCGAGCCGGCGGATCCACTCGGGGTCGAAGTTCACGTCCTGCAATGGATCGTATCCCGCGGGTCGCTGGTTGACGGGCAGAATGTGGATGACGCTCTGCAGCCAGGCGGCGATCCGTGGATCGTTCGTCGACTCGACGTGTCGCGGAAACACGCCCCCCTCGTGGTCGTAGTCGAAGTCCAGGCGCGATATGCCGGGATAGATGATGCCGGCCATGTCCTGCGAGCCCGAGGGGGCGGGCTTGTCACGATTCTCCTCGAGGTACAATTCCCTGACCAGGTCGGCCGGAGGGCGGTCCGGGAGTCGTTCCGGCCACAGATCGAAGGCGGTTTTGCGGGTGCTCGTCGCCAGGCCC
>JAMJQV010000367.1 GCA_023554435.1 Gemmatimonadota bacterium
GGGCTTTCGTGCGTCTGGGACCATGAACGGCCAATCCAGACTGGCGACGTTACAATGGCCACCCCTACTATGAGCCTGCCGGCAAGACTGCGGCGACTCGTGACAGTGCTGCCCCTCTCCCCCCAATCGACGGAGACAGAAGATGAAGCTGAAAAAGGAAGACATTCCGGTAGTCATGCAGGCTCCTGGCATGATCATGCGGTCACAGTCGAACTTCGGTGAGATGACGGTCGTCTACCATCAATTGCCGAAAGGCACCGATTTCACCCCGTTGTTGAAGGGTCTCGACAACGATAGCTGCCACTGCCCTCACTGGGGGTACGTTTTCGAGGGCGTTTTTCGCTTCATCTATGACGATGGGAGCGAAGAGAGCTTCGGAGCTGGTGATGTGTTCTATGCACCCGCAGGCCACACCGCCATCGTCGATGAGGACCTCAAGTTCATTGACTTCAGCCCCACGCATGAACTCAATGAAGTGATGACAAACGTCGCCGAGAGA
This sequence comes from Gemmatimonadota bacterium, assembly GCA_023554435.1. Classification (GTDB taxonomy): domain Bacteria; phylum Gemmatimonadota; class Gemmatimonadetes; order Palauibacterales; family Palauibacteraceae; genus Benthicola. Next base: position 500 of record JAMJQV010000367.1, read on the forward strand.
ATGGCGGAGATGGGCTAGAGACGGGGGTTCGCCGCCCCGATTGTGTAAAAGACGGTCCTGCCAGCAGCTACGGCAGGGCCGTTCTTCGTGCTGTGCGCCGCAGCGTCACGGACAGTCCCTGGGTCAGCCGGCCAGGAGAGTCTCCAGCGCCGCCCGGGCCTCGTCGTCCTGCGGAAGATCGGGCTCGGCTTCTTCCCACGCCTGCAGGAAGCGGATGTACGCCGCGCGAGCGCGAACCGGCTGGCCGGTCTGCTCGTACAGCTGTCCCAGTCGATAGTTGACGTGGGAATCCCGGAACGTGTACCGGAGCGACTCGAGGTATCGAATCGTCTCCTCCACGTTGCCTTCCGCCTCGTATAGCTCGGCCAGCCAGTTCCGAATCCAGTAGTCGGCCACCCCACCCGTTCCCTGCAACTCCTCCAGCTGCTCGATGGCCGACAGCCGGTTCGTGGTCGAGACCGAGTAAGCGCGAACGGCGTCGCCCAGCAGGTCGATCTGCCAGTGGTAGCGACTTGCCCCCACTCGCTCCATCTCATCCTTCAACTGGGGGAGGTACACGGTAACGAGACTGTCCAGGCTCTCACGCTCCCCGGAGCGGACGAAAGCCTCGCCCAGCAAGGCGGCACAGTGAATTCCGCCCGGACCCAGTTGTAGCTCGCAACCGTCCCACGGGTGCCCGGCGAAGGCCTCGACCGGCAGGGGCCGGAACATCCCGTTCAGGATCCCGGCTTCCATCCAGGGGTGAACCTCGCCCTCGACGGCCGAGGGCTGTCCGGCCATGAAATGAAGCCAGACCTTGAGATCTCCCGCTGGATCCCGCCGCCGGCTGAGCTCATCGAACACTGGCATCATGGCGACGGGTCGCCCCGACGTCTGCCACATGTCGGGGTAGAGGTCGCGGAGCACGGCATCGTCCACGGTGTCCAGGGCTGCCGTCGCGCGGGCCTGGGCGACCGAATCCCCGAGAATCAGGTCCCGGGATAGAAGGAGCGCCGGGGTCCGACGTGCCTGAAGAGGCTCGAGCGCTTCCAGCAGTTCCTCCACGCGTGCCGTGTCGCGCTCGATGATGGCCATCTCGACGGCGTGCAGATAGTAGGGGGCGAAGGAAGGATCGAGCTCGATGGCCCGGTCGAACGCGCGCCGGGCGTCCTCTATCTCGAGGAGGAGATTCCCGCCGTAGTGCGTGTAGAACTCGCCGAGGAGAAACCATGCCTCGGGATCGTCCGGGTACTTCCGCGTGGCCGCGCGCAGCGGATCGACGCCCTCCAGGTCACCCGCGAGCACGGCCGCGTTGGCCTGTACGAGAGTGCGCTCGCGGGGCGGAAGCCGCTCCATGTGGGCCAGGGCGTAGTCGAAATGTTCAGCCGCCTTGTCGCTGGCGATGTTCTCGATCCAGCCGTACGCGTCCGCGACCCGGGCGTGTGCCAGGGACATCTCCGGATCCAGCTCGAGCGCCTCTTCGTAAGCCTCGATCGCCCGCTCGAATCGCGCGTTGCGATACAGGGCCTCGGCTCTGAGGTACGCGCGAAGGGCCGGGAGAGAGGCGGTGACGATGGCTTGCGTCTGCCGGGTGCTCAGCCCCTCGGCGCCCGCGCTGCGCATCAGGGCTTGCATGACTTCCACGCCGAGCTCGTCCACCATGACGAGCACGCTGTCGGCAGGCCCCTCGACCTGGCTGGCACCGATCTCCCGGCCGGTCTCGACATCGTAGATATCTGCCGCCAGTCGCACGTTCTCGCCCAGCGCCACCGCGCTTCCGGTCATCACGTACTTGGCGCCCGAGCGGCGGGCAACGTCACGGGCCGTGGCCAGGTCGGCATCGCCGTCTTCGCTCACGGCGTCCCTCCAGCGGGCCATGACCGTGCGGCTGCTAATCGTTCGGTAGCCGCCCACGTCGTCCAGGCTGGCCGTGAACACGTCCATCATGCCCTCGCGCCACACGTCGAGGCCCTCGCCGCGAACGGTGAACGGGACGATCGCGATGCCCTCGCCGGCCTCGGTCGCCACGGCCTCGGCGGGCGCGAAGCTCTCTCCACGGTCCTTGATGATGACGTAGAGTCCGGCGAAGCCGAACAGAAGAGAGAACGCCAGCACTCCTCCGAGGATCGAGTTGCGCCACGTGAACAGGAAGAACGGTTCCGTCTCCGGGTCCGCGACAACTCCCTCGGCCGGGGAGGGCTTCGGGGACTCGGCCGATTCTGGCTCGGAGCGGCGATTCTGGATGAACGCCGTCGCGATAACAACCGGCAGGCCGATGACCAGAAGAAGGACGGCGAACGGGAAGACCCAGGGCGGCAACCCCATGTTCTGGGCCAGCACGTCGGCCACCTGGAGTACCACCCACCCCGCTACGAGGTAAATCCCCAGCACCTGCCACAGGGATCGGCGGTGGCCTTCCTGTATGAGTCTCTTCATTGCGGTCCGCTCGCTGCTTTGATTGGCCCGGCCCTCCGGCCGTGACGAGCGCTGAAGTTGGAAGGGTCGGGGATCAAGAGCAACCGTAAGGCGGCATGAGACGATCCGGGCTGGCCCGCGTCATCGAATGGCGTATCCTCCGTCCACCACGAGAGCCGTCCCCGTGACGAAGCGTGCTGCGTCAGACGCAAGAAACACCGCGGCTCCGCCGCACTCGTCGGGTGTTCCGAAGCGGCCAGCCGGCGTCCGGGTCAGAATCTCCTCATAGAGCGGCATCTCTTTGATGGGCGCCGTCAGGTCGGTGTCGATCCATCCGGGGAGGATGGCGTTCACCTGGATGTTGTGAGGCGCGAGCTCGATCGCGAGGGATTTGGTCAGCTGCATGATCCCTCCCTTGGCTGCGGCGTACGACGGAGCAAACGCGGAACCAGAGAGCGAGAAGGTGCTCGCGAGGTTGATGATCTTGCCTGCCTGCCGCTCCGTCATCGACTGCGCGGCGTACTTGGCCAAGAGGAAGCACGCCGTCAAGTCGATTTCGATGACGCGATCCCAATCCTCAGGCGAGAGGTCCAGTACCCCGCCGAAAACGCCGATAGCCGCGTTGTTGACCAGGATGGACACCGGCCCGAGCTGGCTCTCGACGGCGGCCAGGGCCGGTTGCAGCTGGCTCCGGTCTGCCAGGTCGACCTGCATGGCCACAGCCGACGAATCCACTGCCTGAAGGGCTGCCAGGGCTTCAGCGTTCTTGTCGGCATTCCGACCCCAGATGGCGACCTTTGCCCCGGCCCCCGCCAGGCCGAGCGCGATTCCAAGTCCGATTCCGCCGTTGCCACCCGTCACGACGGCGACCTGGCCGTCAAGGTCGAAAGCCCCGAGATCCGCCATTCTACCCCCACGTATCAAGTGAACCCGATGGTATGCGTGCACACCACCGTAACCATGGGGTCGAGGTTCGAGAAGCCCTGCGCGTGCGCTGCCGGCGCCGCCACTACTAGCCGTCCTCCTGCCGGTCGGTCGGGCGGGAAGCCGTTTCCCCACCCCCGTTCGACGGCTATCTTGAAACAGTAAATCAATACCACTAATCAAGTTCTGATTATATGGCCCCGGCACCGGCTGCACAGATGTACCTTGGACTCTCGGGACCGGCCCTCCAACTGCTCCTGCTCGTCCTCTCGTTGGGGGCCTTCGGTTTCATCATGTGGAGGCGGGTCGTCCTGCTGCGCCTGGGAGCGCCCGATCCTCGACTTGACCACCTGGGGACTCGCCTGAAGAAGCTGCTGGTGGTCGGTTTCGGCCAGTCTCGACAGCCGAGGTATGCGGTCGCGGGAATACTGCACATACTGATCTTCTTCGGCTTCCTGATCCTCTCCGTCCGGTCCATCACTCTGATCGGCGAGGGCTTCCGTCCGGGATTCTCGGACATCGGCCCCGGCTACTCCAGCGTAAAGGACGTAACGGCGCTGGTCGTCCTGATCTGCTGCCTGATCGCCATCGTTCGCCGGGCCATCTTCCGGCCCGCACGCTACCGCGACCGCTACGCCCACGCCTCCCACGCGCACGAGGCGTACATCATCCTCGGCCTTATCGCACTGCTGATGGTGGCGGACGCGGTGTACGAGGGAAGCGCCATGGTGCTGGCTGACGCGGACGCCAACGGTTTCCTGCCCCTGGCGTCGGGCGTATCCGAGGTGCTGGCCGGCCGTTCGACCGGGACGCTGGAGGTGCTCCACCTGGCCGGCTTCTGGGTCCACAATGCCGCGCTGCTGTTCTTCCTCTGCTATCTGCCGGTCTCGAAGCACTTCCACGTGATTACGGCGCTGCCCAACGTCTTCCACCTGAACCTGAAACCGGTCGGAGAGATCAAACTGCCGCGGCACGACGAAGCAGACCTGGACAAGCTCGAGGCCCTGGGGGTGGGGAGGCTGGAGGACTTCACCTGGAAGCACATGCTGGACTTCTACACTTGCACGGATTGCGGCCGCTGCTCGGATCACTGTCCCGCCTATTCCACCGGAACGCCTCTCTCTCCGCGGATGATCAGCATCAAGTGCCGCGACGCCGCGTATTCCGGCTACCCGATCATCGGAAGACGGAAGCCGAAGGCGGAGCAGCCGGTCCTGGTGGGAGAG
>JAMJQV010000368.1 GCA_023554435.1 Gemmatimonadota bacterium
TTCTCGTTCTCTCCGCATGGGGCACGGTCGTGACGGCCCGGCACTGGGAGGACCGGCCGGTGGGCGGACTCTGCCTGACGCAGATCCTGTTCTTCGTGGCCCTCCTGGCCGCGCCAGGTTCACCCAACCATGATGGGGTCCGGCTGTGGCTGCCCATGTTTCCGTTCCTGGGAGTTCTGGCGGGTCGAGGATTCGGCTCGGCGCTGCAGGTGGCCCGACAGCGGATCCCCGAGAACAGGGCCTCAGTCGCTGCCCTGCTCCTCGGCGCGGTGTTCTTCATTCCTCCGTATGTGCAGACGGCGCGAGCGGCACCTCACTACCTCGCCTACTACAACGAGGTGATCGGCGGGGTGCAGGGCGCAGCGAACGCAGGAATGGAGACGACATACTGGCTCGAGGCCGTCACCCCCGCTTTTCTCGAGCGGATCGGCGAGACTCTTCCCGCCGGCGCCCGTCTGGCCGCCTGGCCCAACGTCGAGCACTATCAATGGCTCCAGCACAACGGCATGCTGAGAGATGACATTGTCGTAACCGAGCAGATGCCGCCCGATTACCTCCTGCTCGTGGCTCGCAGGGCGTCATTCCAGCCATACCACTGGCGGATCTACGAGAATGTGCGCCCGGAGCTCGCCGTCGAGGTAAGGGGAGTCGAACTCGCGGGCCTGTACGCCTGGGAGGCGAGCGAAGAGGTCGAACCCGATCCGGAGGATCCGTGAAGACGCTGGACGCAGTCGTTCCCGTATTCAACGAAGAGGCCATCCTGCCGGAGCTCAACCGCCGCCTGGCGGATACGCTGGAAGGTCTCCCGTATCAGTGGCGCATCATCTACGTCGACGATGGCAGCCGGGACAGAACCCCGGATTTGCTTGCGGGATTCGCGGCCGAAGATTCTCGCGTCGGAGTCGTTCACCTGTCCCGCAACTTCGGCCAGCAGCTGGCGATCTCAGCCGGCCTGGCGACGACAGAGGCGGACGCGGTCGTACTGCTGGACGGTGACCTGCAGGACCCTCCCGAGGTGATACCGCTCCTGGTCGGGAAGTGGGAAGACGGGTATGACGTCGTCTATGCCCTCAAGCGGGACCGGAAGGAAGCTCTGCCCAAGCGGGCCCTGTTCAGCTTGTTCTACCAGGTTCTGCGTCGGCTCAGCAACGTCGACATTCCGGCTGACGCGGGGAATTTCTCCCTCATGGACCGCTCCGTCGTGGACGTGATCAACACCATGCCGGAGAGGGATCGTTACGTGTCGGGACTCCGTGCCTATGTCGGTGGAAGGCAGACCGGTGTGGAGTTCGAGCGTGCGGCACGTTATGCGGGGCAGCCGCGCCAATCTCCGCTCAAGCTGATGCGGATGGCGACGGATGCCTTCTTCGCCTTCTCGGAACTGCCGCTACGGCTGGCCACGATCATGGGTTTCATCGTATCCGGCGTCGCCTTCGTGGTGCTTCTCAACGTCCTGTACCAGAAGCTGATTTCGGGCGCCGCGATCCTCGGCTGGGCGTCCACCATGACTTCGATCCTGTTCCTGGGGGGAATCCAGTTGATCGCCGTGGGGGTGATCGGGGAGTACATCGGCCGGATCTACAACGAGGCGAAGGGCAGACCCGCCTGGGTCGTGGGCCGGTACCGGAATCTCTCGGGCGGGGCCGTCGAGTCCGCACGGCCCCTGCACGACGAGCGCGATCCCGCTTGACCATCCCTCGAAGCCGGGTCTGGCGGATCTTTGCACCCCTCAACCTCCTGCTGGTAGGCTTTGTCCTCTTCTTTGCGGGTCTGCGGATCGCTCGTCCCGAGACGGTCTTCTACTACACCGAGGGCCCGGTGCTGGGGAGCCTCGCGGCCCTGGAGTCGGGCGACCTGTCCGATCTCTATCCTGCGGATGGTTGGGTCGAACCGCCTGTCGTGCTGACGCTTTACCCGCCCGCGTACTTCCTGGGCGCCGCCGCCCTGGATCGGGGGCTCGGTAGCGAAGGCACCTTCACCGGACTCCGGATCGTGAGTGCCGCGGCCCTGCTGGGGTTACTGGCCCTGCTGGCCCTGCACACGCTCGGGCGCGGAGCTCCCATGGCATGGACCCTGGCTCTCGCCGCCACGCTTCTGGTGACTCCCGGCGTGTACCGGCTGGCCGGAGGCGCCCAGTCCGATACTCTGGCGCTGGTGCTGACCTGGGCCGGGATCACCGCGGCGCTCGGGACCCGGACGACCGGCGTTCGGAACGGAGCGCTTCCACTGCTGCTGGCGGCCGCGGCATTCTTCCTCGCCTTCTTCTCGAAGCAGAGTTTCGTCGCCGCTCCCTTCGCCCTGACGACGGCCCTGCTGCTCGAGAGGAGAATCCGAGCCGCGGTCGCTTTTTCAGTCGGCCTGGCGGGTGCAGCCCTCCTGGGCGTGTTCTATCTGGATGTCCTGACTTCGGGGGGCTACCTGGCCAACACGCTGGGGGCGCTGACCGGGGCATCCGGCTGGAAGAACCTGGTATCGTCGCTGTGGTCCAGCAGACCCCTGCAATGGCTCCCGGTGTTGGTCGTCGTGCTGCTGACCGCCCGCGGGCAGTTGCGATGGGGCTTTCCGGAGATCTACCTGGTCGCGAGCGTATGCCTCCATACGGCCGCGATGCTCAAGACAGGCTCGAGCTCCAACTACCTTCTGGAGCCCATGTTCGCCCTGCTGTTCCTGGCCGTGACCCGGAGATACCAGCCCGAGGGCGACGCTCCGCCGAGCCGGGCGGCCGGAGGCGCCCCGACCTCGGCGGGGCGTTCCGCGCTCGCGGTCCTGCTGGGTTTGATCTTCGTGGTTCCGGCGATCGTTGCACTCCTCGTGGAGGCTCGCAGCACGAGGGCCTGGATGGACCGCGCCGGCCAGGCCAGCATGGCCGAGTTCGAAGGATACCCGCTGGTCGATGCGACGTTCTTTGCAGCTGTCCTGCGTCAGGGCAGCCGTCCATGGCTGAACGACCCGTTCGCCTTCGGGGCTCTCGAGGAGACAGGGCAGTGGGACCCATCGAGGCTGGTATCGGACCTCGAGACCCGGACCATTCCATTCGCCCTCACCCTGGTGGACGTAGGCACCGAGCCGGCCCCTCCGGGTGCGGGAACCCAGGAACTGCTGTTCGCCTATTTCTGGCGCTCGGATCCGATCTGGACGGCCCTGACGGGGTCCTACGAACAATCCCGCTCCGGCCCCCTGACCGTGTTCTTGCCCCGGGAAGAGCAGGACCCGTGAGGGCTCGGGCTGGCATGCGAGCGTTCGGTTGGTTTCTCCTGCTGGTTCCGTTCGTCCCGCTGGCCTGGCTGTTCGGCGAGATCGACCGTACCCGCGGCCTGGTCCCTCCGTCCGAGGCCCTTCTGGGCCTGTTCGTGTTCGGGTGCCTGGCCGTTCTGGGAGCACGGTTGCTGCCGGCTCGGGTGCCCGAGCGGGTCCTGCAGATCCTCGATGGTGAGCACGGTCCGGGCTCGAAGATCGCCGGCGGGGCCGTTCTCCTCCTGCTCGCGCTGCTTCTCGTCACCGCGGTATTCGCTTTCGCCCGTCGCCCTCTCCTGATCGACAGCGTGATTCAGTGGTTCCAGGCGCAGATTTTCGCGTCGGGGCGCCTGTATGCCGATGCGCCGCCGGACGAGGCCTTCTTCGCCGTCCAGCACATGCTGGTGGACGGGAGCCGATGGTACTCCCAGTATCCGCCCGGGCACTCGGCGCTCCTCGGCCTGGGCGCGGTGCTCGGCGTGGGGTGGCTGGTTCCGGTGGCACTCTCCGTCGGGACCTCGCTGGTGCTGTACGCCTTCACCCGGCGGGCCTACGATCTGGCCACCGCTCGAACCACGGTGGTCGTGCTGGCGCTGGCGCCGTTCTTCTGGTTCATGGGGGCCAGCCACATGAACCACGTGTCGGCCCTGTTCTTCGTCGCGGTCTTCCTGTATCTGCTGGTTCTGTGGGAGGAGCGCGGGTCCCCGTGGATCCTCTGCGGGGCGGGACTGGCGATCGGGGCGGGGTTTCTCTCTCGCCCTCTGACCGCACTCGCGGTCGGAATCGCCTTGACCCCGTTCGTGCTGGCCAGGGCAAGGCGCGAGCGTGATGCCGGTTCGGTGCTCGCGGGTGCGGTCGGCGCCCTGGCGATGGTAGCGCTGTACCTTGCCTACAACTCGGTGACGACCGGCGACCCGTTCCTACCCGGGTACATCAAGCTGTGGGGCGCGGACCACGGCCTGGGATTCCACTCGACCCCATGGGGCGAGATGCACTCGCCGCTCGCCGGGGTGCGCAACGAGCTGACGGACCTGGCGCTGCTGTCCAGCCTGATGTTCGAGGGCCCGGTCTCGGCTCTGCTTCCCGCCGGCCTGCTGTTCGCAGCAGGCTGGGCGTCGAAGGAATGGGACCAGCGGCTGATGGTCGGATTCCTGGCCATACCGCTGGCGTATCTCTTTTACTGGCACCGCGATGCATTCCTGGGCCCGCGCTATCTCTATTCCGGGCTGGCTTTCCTCGCCCCCCTCACGGCCAGGGGCCTGCTCGAGCTGTTCCGGCGTACCGCGGGGCGTACGCTGTGGGAAGGCTCCGCCCTGACCCGAGTGCCGGTTGCGAGCGCCGCGGGCATGCTCCTGGTTCTGAGTTTCGTGTACGCCGCCGCCTACTCGACCCCCCGCCGGTTCCAGGTGTATCGCTCCGGACTCGCCAGCATGAAAGTGGACCTTGCCGCCGAAGCCCGGGCAAGCTCGGTAGAGGACGCCCTGGTCTTCGTGTCGGTGAGCTGGGGGAATCGCCTGCTGGCTCGCATGCGGGGACTCGGGGTGTCCGCCTCGGGTGCGGAGACCGCATATCGGCAAGCCGATCATTGCGCCCTGGAACTGACCCTGCAGCGGGCAGAAACCGAGGGCTGGTCCCGCGGTCGTACGGCGGCCGCGGTTGCGGACCTGGGTCCTGGCGGGGAGACGGTTCCGGCCTCCAGCCCCCTGACCAACGGCGATCCGACACTTCGCCTCGTTCCGGGAGTCGATCTGCCGGCAGATTGTCTGGACCAGATCGCGTACGACCGGGCAGGCTATTCGAACTACTCGCCATTCCTCGCGGACCAGGACCCTTCTCTCGAGGGTCCCCTGGTGATCGCGAGGGACCTGCGAGAGCGGAATCGCGAGTTGACCGTTGCCTATCCCCACCGGCGCGCACTGGTGTACAGGAGCGGCCGGTTCAGCCCACTGGAATGAGGTCTTGATCCTCCGTTGAGAGACGGGGATACCCTCACCTCGCGATGCGCCCGGCCCACCGCGAGGTATGATGCGACACAGATCCATCCGGGAGGCAGCGGGTGTCACGTTGCCGGAACTCCTGATCGTTCTCACGATCGCGGGGACTCTCACGGCGATCGGGGCGAGCGGCTTTCGGTCCCTTCGTGCCGCGACCTCCATGCGCGCCGCCACCTGGTCGGTTCGAAACCACCTGGCGCTGGCCCGTTCCCTGGCGATTGCACGGCGCGAGAAGATCCGGGTCCGACTCGGTCCGAATGGCGACCTCGTCCTACTCACCGCCTCGGGCGAGAGGATAGTGGCCGCCGCTGTGGGTCCGGAGGCTGACGTGCCCGTGGACTCACTTCGGGTCCGCCCATCCACCCTTCGATTCAACCCGCGTGGACAGGCAGCGCCAGGAAGTGTGTACCTGTACCGGGGCGATCGGGTGGTCCGTGTAGTCACGAATTTCCTCGGGCGTCTTCGCGTGGAGGCGTTTCGGGCACCGTGACCAACCCTCGAGTGGCGAAGGATTCGGACAAGATTCAGTGCGATATGCACGGAACGAGCCCCGAAATGACCCGAAAGACCCCGGATTTCCGCCGGATCAGCGTGGTCAAGTTCTTGCACCCGGTACTCGCGGAAGACCGTGCCCGAGCCGGGTTCGGCCTTCCCGAAGTGATCGTCGCCGTCACGGTCTTCGGGGTCGGAGCTCTCGGAGTGGCGGCGGTAGGTAGCGCGGCCTGGAAGCTGGCGCACATCGCGGCGGTGCGAAGCGCGCAAACGGTCGCGGCGGGCAGCACGCTCGAGAATACCCCGGCTGAGGTGCGGGGGAATCTCGAGGTCACGGCCGATACGGCCGCCGTCGCTCCCGGACTGATCGAGATCCGGGTGACGGTGAGCGGATCAGGGTCGGCCGGTGCGCGACAGTGGGTGGCCAGGAGGCCGTCGACAGGCCCGTGATACCGCGCGGCAACGGGCAACCGTTGCGTGCATGCCACACGCAGGTGAACTTGGCTGCGTCGGCGGAGGCGAACACGTGTAAACAGCGGATTGACGCGCCGGGCTGAGTCGTCGTAACGTGACAAACCACTCAGCCGGCCCCGACATAATCTTGTAGAGCAAGTCTATCATGGCCTTATTCGGCATCGGCCGGAAAAAGAAGACGGTTGGCCTTGACGTGGGAAGCGGCTTCATAAAGGTCGCGGTCGTCGATCACTCTGGTGACCAGCCCGAGGTCGAGCGGCTCGTGGTGCATCGCCTCGGCGCCGACGCGATCGTCGAGGGTGAGGTCATGGATCCGGGCCTGGTGGCCGAGACCATCGACGCGCTCTTCGTCGAAGAGGGAATTAACGATCGGGATGTCGTGGCCTCTGTCGGTGGCCGGGACCTGATCATCAAGCCCATCCAGATGGATCGCATGAAGAAGGCGGATGCCCGCGAAGTCATCCGCTGGGAGGCCGAGCAGCACGTGCCATTCGATATGGACGACGTGCAGCTGGACTTCGAGATCACCGATCCGGAGGGTGAGGGTCTGCAGATGAGCGTTCTGCTCGTCGCCGCGAAACGTGAACTCGTCGAGAACAAGGTCGCGCTCCTCGAGGAAGCCAACCTGGCCCCGAGGATCATCGACGTCGACGCGTTCGCCCTGCACAACTCGCTCGAACTCAACTACCCGGAAGCCACGAAGGGCATTTCGGGCCTGGTGAGCATCGGGCACGAAACCACGAACGTGAACATCCTCGAGGACGGTGTGCCCGTCCTGACTCGCGACATTTCTTTCGGTACCCGTCGTCTCTCCCTCGACCTCCAGCGTGAGCGCGGAATGCTGGCAGAAGAGGCCGAGGCGGTTCTGAGGGGTGACAGCGTCGACGAGAGACTTCGCAACTTCCTCTACGAGCGGGCGCAGGAGGTAGGACGGGGGATCGAGCGCGCCACGGCATTCCTCGAGACCCAGGAAGTGGGCGCCAGTCTCGGCCGGCTCTACCTGTGCGGCGGCGGAGTGCGCGTTCCCGGCCTGGTCGAGGCACTGGCCGAGAGGTTGGGCGTGGAGACACGGGTGGCGAGTTCGTTCGAGGTGTTGAGCGTCAAACCGGGTGCGGCTGAAGCGGACAACCTGCAGCACATGGGGCCCATGATGATGCTGGCCGTCGGCCTGGCCTTGCGGGACGCGGCGTGAGGCCCGGACCATGATCGAAGTCAATCTTCACCCCGAGGGTTCGAAACGGCGCCGCAAAGGCCGCGGCCTTCCCAAGGTTCCCGCCTGGCTGAAGGCGACGGGTTCGGGAGACGGTCGGGACCCCTGGCTGATCGCGGCCGTGGTCATACCTGCGCTCGTACTCCTGGTCGTCGGCTGGCTCTGGATGTCGCAGCGCAGTGAGCGCGGAGAGCTCGACGTGCGCATCGCCGAGGCCGTCGAGGACTCGACTCGGCTCTCGGACTTGCGTGCTCTCAGCGACAGCCTGATGGCTCGCGAGGCACAGATCCGGGAGCGGCTCGATCTGCTGAGTGGCCTCGACGACGGGCGGTTCGTGTGGCCACATCTCCTGGATGAAATCAGCCGCGCGCTCCCGGGGTACGCGTGGCTGACCTCGATTCGCGAGGCCAGTGCGGCTCCCGACCTCCAGGTGCAGGTCGATGGGATGGCAGCGAACCCGCTGGCTATCACCGCCTACGTGCGGCGGTTGCAGGAGTCGCCGTTCGTTGGGGAGGTCCGGATACTCGGAAGCCAGGAACAGAACCTCGAGGGCTTCAGCGCCCACTCGTTCAAGTTGATCGTAACGTACAGTGAGCCGGCCGAGACGCTGGCCGCCGACGTCGCGGGAGGGGCCTGACCATGGCGATCCTTCCACAAGACCAGCGGCAACAGCTCATGCTGTTCGTGGTCATCCTGGCGATCGCGGGCGGGGCGCTGTTCTACAACTTCGTCCACAACCCCGGCGTGGCAGAACTCGTCGAGTTGTCGGATCGAGTCGAAGACCTGGAGACCCAGAACCAGATTGCGGAGACCCGGGTCGGCAACCTGCAGGAACTTCGCGACCGGATCAGTCTCGCCGAAACCCGATTCGACCTCGTTCAGAGGCTGGTGCCGTCGAACGCCGAAGTACCGGCGATTTACGAGGCGATCGCCACCGAGAGCCAGGCCCTCGATCTGCGCCTGATCAACGTAGAGCCCAGTCTCCCGGAGCCCGCCGACAGTGGGGCTTACTTCTTGCGACAAGAGTGGCAGATGCAGGTGCAGGGCGACTACCACTCGCTGGCCGAGTTCCTGACTCGCGTGGCCTCGTTCGATCGTATCGTACGGCCTCACGTGACGCAGGTCAGCCCGGTCGGGGAGACGCCGAGTGGTCGGCAACTGGTACTCGCCTCGTTCGGATTGGAGACATACGTGTTGGCTCCAGACCGGGTCCGGGCCCAGAACGAGGAGGGCGACGAATGAGAGAACGCGCTCTGGTGGCAGTGGCCCTCCTCCTGGTGGTTGCGCCGGGGTTGAAGGCGCAGGAGGCGGAGCCGAACCCGGCGACCGAGGTGGATGCGGCCCAGACCGCTCCGGCGTTGGAGCGTGAGACGTTCTCCTACGTGGCCGGAGGAAGGCGGGATCCGTTCCGGCCCCTGGAAGCAGGCGATGAGATCGGACCTCGATTCGAGGATCTCGAGCTCAGTGGCATCATATACAGCCCCGAAGCGGGCAGCGTAGTCGTCCTCGTGGACCGCTCCACACAACGCCGGTATCGGGTGTGGGAGGGCGACCTCGTGGGCGGAGCGCAATTGCTGGACGTGACGCCGGACGAGGCGATCTTCGTGGTAACCGTCTTCGGCGTGAGCAGACAGGAAACGCTGCGCCTGAAGAACTCGGACAAGGAGCAGGGCGGATGATCGGCAAACAGGTCCTCGCGACCCTCCTGG
>JAMJQV010000042.1 GCA_023554435.1 Gemmatimonadota bacterium
TACGATTACTACGTGACGGCGACGGTTTTCGGGACCGAGTCTGGTCCCAGCAATACCATCACACAGCGGACTCTGGATGACAGCCCCCCGTCGATTCCCACAGGCCTGGTGGCCACCGCCGCGAGCACGACACAGATCGACCTGCTGTGGAGTCCCTCGACCGACGGCGAGACCGGGATCCTCGTGTACGTGGTGTACCGAGACGGCAGCGAGGTGGGTCGATCCGGCTCCACCAGCTATTCGGACACCGGTCTCGAGCCTTCGACCGTGTATCAGTACCGGATCTCGGCCGTCAATGGAGACGGGGTCGAGAGCGGCCAGAGCGGGCCCGAAAACCAGAAGACGCTCGATCCCGAGCCACCACCCCCTCCGACCAACCTGTCCGCCTCGACCGTCAGCGCGTCGGAGATCGACCTCGCGTGGACCGCCTCGACCGCCGGTGACGTCACCGGTTATCGGGTGCTCCGGAACGGCAGCTCGATCGCCGTACTCGGTTTGGCTACGTCCTATCGCGATTCAGGACTCCAGGGATTCACGACCTACAACTACACGGTCACGGCTCTCGACAGCGAGGATCAGGAGAGCGGGCCAAGTGCCCCCGCGCAGGCCACTACCCTGGACGGGACCCCGCCGACCACGCCGGCCAACCTTTCGGCCTCGACCACGGGCACGACCGCGATCGGCTTGACATGGGCCGCCTCCGCCGATCCGGAGACCGGGGTGTCCAGCTATCTCGTGTACCGGAACGGAAGCCAGATCGCCTCGACCAGCCAGACCTCGTACCAGGACTCGGGACTCAGTCCCGCGACCACATACGACTACCGGGTGCGCGCGGTGAACGGACAGGGCCTGGAGAGCGGCCTGAGCAACGAGGATTCCGCCACCACCCTGGACGCGACGGGCCCGACGACGCCAACCAATCTGACGGCCACGCCGGCCAGTACGGACCGCATAGACCTGGACTGGACGGCTTCGTCGGACCCCGAGTCGGGGATCGCGGGCTACCGAATCTACCGGGAAGGCTCGCAGGTCGGTCAGACGAACCAGACGTCGTTCAGCGACACGGGACTGAGTCCAGCGACCGAGTATGAGTACCGGGTACGGGCCGTAAACGGCGACGGGCTCGAGAGCGCACTCAGCGACGCCGCGTACGCGACCACGTTGGACGCCACCCCCCCGACGATTCCACAGAATCTGGTAGCGACCCCCGTCGGAACGGAGCGCATCGACCTGGCGTGGAACGCGTCCGAGGACCCGGAGACCGGTATCCTGGGATACAGGGTATTCCGGGATGGATCAGAGGTGGGGACCACGGCGCAGACTGTCTACCAAGACGACGGGCTTTCGCCTGCCACACGGTACGACTTCTACGTCGTGGCGGTGAATGGGGGAGGACTCGAGAGTCAACCGAGTGCGACCATCAACGCCACGACCTTCGATGGCACGGGACCCACTACGCCGACCGATCTCACGGCTACCGCCACGGGAACGAACCGGGTCGACCTCGAGTGGACCCCGGCCGAGGACCCGGAGTCAGGAATCGCTTCATACAAGGTCTTCCGGGATGGCTCGGAGGTCGGCAGCACGAGCGAAACGACCTATCAGGACACCGGTCTCGATCCAGCCACCACCTACGAATACCGGGTGTCAGCCACCAACGGAGACGGGCTGCAAGGAGGCCTCAGTGACCCGGCTGAGGCCACCACGATGGATGGAAGTGGGCCCTCGGCTCCATCAAACGTGACGGCCGAAACCGTCAGCCAGACGCAGATCAACCTGACCTGGACCGCGTCGGAAGACCCGGAATCGGGCGTGGACCGTTACATTGTGTACCGTGACGATACCATGATCGGCAGCGTGACCGATACCTCGTTCGCCGATTCGGGTCTGACGCAGAATACGACCTATGTCTACTCGATCTCTGCCGTGAACGGTGAAGACATAGAGGGAGACCGGAGCGATGACGTGAGCGCAAAGACCTTCCCATCGGAAGACACGATCCCACCGGCTCCGCCGACCCAGCTGAGGGTGGTGCAGTGAGCGCGTGGGCGGCGGGCACCGTGGGCGCAGGTTTCCGGTCTTCCATCGCGCGCGGAGCGCTGGCCGGAGCCATCGCGCTCGCGGTCCTTGCGATCGACGTTGGAGAGTTGGCCGCCCAGGATACGGGACTGAGCAAGAGCGAACTCGTTCGGGTCGTGGTCTCTCCGGATCCCGCGGCGCAGAAGCTGGAGACCGTACGTGAGCGATGCCTCAGCTTCGAGCCGACGGACGGTGACTGGCGCGACCTTAGGAACCTGGGGGCCAGCGAGGAACTGATCGCGGCCGCGCAGCAGTGCGCTCGCGAGGCCCAGGCCGTGACCGTAGCCCTGAATGCGTCGAGGGCCACCGTGCGGGCCGGTGACACCACCATGGTCACCGTCGACCTCGCCAGGGCCGGCTCGGCGATCAGCGGTCAGGCGCTCGTGCTTTCGGGATCCGACGGCACCCGCTTCTCACGCACCACGAACGCCAGCGGGAGAGCTTTCATCAGCCTCCCGGCCGGCGAGCGGATCGGTTCGACTCGCTACACGGTGTCCGTCGCAGGGGTCGAGCTCCAGGGCCCGACCCGCATCACGGTGACCACCGTGGCGGATGTAGCGGCGCTGGCAACGGTTGATCCGCCCACACTCGCTCTCAGGGCCGGAGAGTCTGCGCCCGAGATCCGCGTGTCCGTCGAGGACCGTTTCGGGAACCCGGTCGATGGAGCCGAGCTGAGCCTTGTCGCGGGAACCGGCGCAGGCGCTCCCGTGCTCGCCACGATGGCGACCGAGGCGGACGGGACGGCGGCTCTGCAGGTGGTGGGAGATCCTCCTTCGGATGCTGCCACGTGGGAAATCCGTGACGGAGAGACCGTTCTGGCCTCTCTTCCGGTGCAGATCGAGCCGGCGGACGTGGCGGTGCCGGCAGCCGGCGTCGTCGCAGCCGGGGAGGCCCCGGAGGCCATCGACGACGTGGCGGTAGCCGCAGGCCTCGCCAGCCTGGAGGCGGGCGACGCAGTAGCCGCCGAGCAGAGCTTCCGGGAGGCGCTTGGAGTCTCCCCGCGCAGGGCGGACGCCCAGAAGGGTCTCGCGGAATCGATGCTGGCCCAGGGCCGGGCCGACGAGGCCGTGACCTGGTTCGAGTTTGCCACCCGGCAAAGCCCGGGTGACGCGGATGCCTGGGACGGTCTGGGACGGGCATACTCCGAGGCCGGCCGCAGGGATGACGCGGCGGCGGCCTTTGCCCGCGCTCAGGAGATCGATCCTAGCCGCGAGGAGTTGGCGACCGAGATCGAGGACCTTGGCCGACCGCCTGGCTACGTCACCGGAGTTCTGTGGGGCGGAAGCACCTCGGGCAACTCGGAGTCCGGCGGCATCCGCCGCGCAGCGTTCGACGTCTCGGTATCTCCAGCCGTCTCGCTGTGGGGCGGATGGGATCGGTCGCTGGCGCCCCGGAGCCCCGAGCTCGTGCGCGGCCCCGACGAGTGGGATGCGTGGTACGGAGGGGGGTCCCTTTCCTATGGCTCGGGACACCGCCTGAGCACGGCCGTCGAGTTCGGACAGCGCACCCAGCAGTTCTCGCCGATCGACGAATCCACGACTCTCTCGCAGAACGTGTACCGGCTGACCCAGACGGTCCGGTTCGCGGAGGATCGACGGGCCACGGAACTGAGGTTCGGTGGCTACCTGGGTCGCTGGTTCGACACCGACGACTGGATCATCTTCACACGGCTGAAGACCCCGGTTGGCCGTGACCTGGGCCTGGTGGCTTCGGCCAGCTACGGACAGACCATCGGCACCAACTGGGTCGAAACGGGCCGTCACTCGGACAAGGATGGCCGGGTGTATGCCGGGGTAGCCTGGGAGAACGATAAGGGGCTGCTCGTACAACCCCTGGTCGGCGTAGGCAGCGTGAGCAGCGACTACTCGGATGATTTGTCGGGCACACTGGTCGACCTTCTCCTCGAGGGCGCCGTCCCGATCAGCAGGGGCGTCGGGATTCATGGCTACGTCCGCCACCAACGACCGCCTGGCAGCGAGGCGTACACCACCTTCGCTCTCGGGCTCGGATTCAAGTTCGGCTGGGCCGGCGGCTGATCCGCGTCGAGGTCGAGGATCCCTCGGGGGGGGTCCCGCACATCGTCAGACACCCGGTTCGCTAAACCCCACGTGCGGGCCGGGTGTTCTCTATTCAGTATCCAGCCTGCGCTCCGAGCGGAGCGGAGGCCGTTCTCGATTCAATACCTATCAAGTACGCGAGGCGACATGAGAAGCGCGCGCACGTCGTTCGTCATCTTTCTGGCCACGATTCTGGCCGCCGGCTGTGCGTCTGCCCGGTCGCAGGAAGCGCCGGGCGACAACGGGAAGCCCGACGGACACAAGCTGAAGAAGTACTCCGAAGTCGTGACCGACAAGGCGGTGTCCGACTCGGGTCTGTTCGTTCTCCATACGGTCGAGGAGAAGTTGTACTACGAGATCCCGCTGAGCATGCTCGATCGGGAGATGCTCCTGGTGTCGAGGCGAGCAGCCACCGCGCAGGACCTCGGGTACGGCGGGATGAAGAACAACACGCAGACGGTCCGCTGGCAGAAGAGCCACGACAAGGTGCTACTCCGCATCGTCTCCTACGAGAACGTGGCCGCCGATTCGCTTCCCATCTACGAAGCGGTTCGGAGTTCGAACTTCGAGCCGATCGTGGGTGCGTTCGCCATCGAGGCCTGGAACGCGGACAGTTCCGCGGTCGTGATCGAGACGACGGCCCTGTTTACGGAAGACGTGCCCTTTCTCGGCCTCCCGGCATACAGCAGGGACAACTACAAGGTCTCCAGCCTGGACAAGGATCGGTCCTACCTCGAGTGGACCAAGAGCTTTCCGGAGAACATCGAGGTCCGACACGTCCTCACGTACAAGGCCAAGGAGCCGCCCTCCAATTCGTCCACCGGGACGATTTCAGTCGAGATGAACCAGTCGATGGTTCTTCTGCCGGAAGTCCCGATGCAGCCACGCCTGTACGACGAACGCGTCGGGTTCTTCAGCGTCCAGCAGACGGACTATGGCCTGTCAGACCACAAGACAGTCGACCGTACCTACATCACGCGCTATCGCCTGGAGCCGGCGGACACCGCCGCGTTCCTGCGTGGCGAGCTCGTGGACCCGGTCGAGCCGATCGTCTACTGGATCGATCCGGCCACACCCGAGAAGTGGCGCCCCTACCTCAAGGCCGGCGTGGAGGACTGGCAACCGGCCTTCGAGCACGCCGGGTTCCGGAACGCGATCATCGCCAAGGACCCGCCAACGCCAGAGGAAGACCCGGAATTCAGCCCGGAAGACATCCGGTACTCGGTGATCCGCTGGTTCCCGTCCGATATCCAGAACGCCTTCGGGCCGCACGTTCACGATCCACGATCGGGCGAGATTCTCGAGAGCGACATCGGCTGGTACCACAACGTCGCCAACCTTCTGCGCAACTGGTACCTGATTCAGACGGCGGCCGCGAACCCCGAGGCCCGGGCCGTGAAGTTCTCGGATGAGGTCATGGGCAAGCTGATCCGGTTCGTGGCGGCGCACGAGGTCGGACATACGATCGGTCTGCCGCACAACATGAAGGCGAGTTCCGCCTATCCCGTGGACTCACTGAGGGCCCCCGGATTCGTGTGCCGCATGGGTGTCGCGCCTTCGATCATGGACTACGCCCGTTTCAATTACGTCGCGCAGCCTGGCGACGAGGGGGCGTGCTTCGACCCGCGCGTGGGACCGTATGACGACTATTCGATCATGTGGGGCTACCGGCCCATCATCGAAGCCGACTCGCCCGACGCCGAAATGGCGACGCTGAACCAGTGGATCCGCGATGTCGAAGACGATCCGACCTTCTGGTTCGGTGACCCTAGCGCGGTGGATCCGACGTCGCTGACCGAGGCCATCGGCTCAGACGCCATGGAGGCCGGTGAGCTGGGGATCGCCAATCTCAAACGGATCCTCCCGAGCCTGATGGACTGGACGTTCGAGGAAGGCGAAGACTGGTCGGAGCTCGAAGAACTGTACAACCAGGTCACCGGCCAGTGGAACCGCTACATGGGGCACGTGGTCGCGAACATCGGCGGCGTGGTACGCACCCGGAGGCGGCAGGGTCAGTCGGGCGTGATATACCAGCCCGTGCCCGAGGAAACTCAGAGGCGGGCCATGCAGTTCATCACGGATGAGGCCTTCGCGCCGCCCACGTGGATGATCGACGAGGAGATCCTGGGGAGGATCGAGAACGTGGGAACCGTGGAG
The DNA here is from genome assembly GCA_023554435.1 of Gemmatimonadota bacterium. GTDB lineage: Bacteria > Gemmatimonadota > Gemmatimonadetes > Palauibacterales > Palauibacteraceae > Benthicola. The sequence goes on from JAMJQV010000042.1 coordinate 6,294, forward strand.
CGCATGCGGCGCCTCCAGGTAGGAGTGCTCAACAACGTACTCCAGGCCGGACGCATGCAGCGGCTCATCGAAGCCGAAGCTCGTTTCGGTGACGGCACCTACTCGCTCACCGAGATGATGACCGACGTGCGGTCGGGCGTTTGGACCGAGCTTCGTGCCGGAGGCTCGATCGACACCTACCGCCGCAACCTGCAGCGGGGCCACCTGGAGCGTCTCGATGAGTTGATGAACGGAGAGGGGCCCTCCGGCCCGACGTCTTCGTTCCCGGGCCTCGACGAGTACTTCACGAACGTCAACTTGCCGCAGTCAGACATTCGTGCCGTGGTCCGGGGCGAACTCGAGACTCTGCAGCGTGAGATCCGGAACCGACTGGGGGCTGGGACGAGTCGAATGACACGACTCCACCTGCAGGACGCCCTGGCCCGGATCGAGGCTATTCTGGACCCCGAGGAGTAACGGTCACCCTCCGAGGGATCGGTATGTGAACGCAAAGAGGCCGCCTTCCGGG
>JAMJQV010000369.1 GCA_023554435.1 Gemmatimonadota bacterium
GACAGCACGCTCAACGTCTGCAACGTGACCCTCGGCGCCGACCTCGCCCGCTGCGACGTGTCCAGTCACCTGCTCGGTCCGGGCTCCGACAGCGAAATGCTCGCGCTGTGGTTCGGCGATCGAAAGCAGCACTTCGATCACCACACCCTGCAGAATCACGCCGCTCCCCACGCCCGCAGCGACCTGTTGTTCAAGGGCGCGCTGGCAGGCGAGGCCGAAAGCGTGTTTCGCGGCATGATCAGGGTGGCGAAGAATGCGCAGTTCACCGACGCCTACCAGACCAATCGCAACCTCCTCCTCAGCGACGAGGCCGAGGCGGTCACCCTGCCCAGCCTCGAGATCGAGGCCGATGACGTGAAGTGCTCGCACGGTGCGACCGTCGGACAGGTGGACGAGACGCAGCTGTTTTATCTGATGAGCCGGGGCCTCACACGTGGTGACGCCGAGCGTCTGCTGGTGCTCGGTTTCTTCGACGAGGTACTGGAACGGGTACCGCTGGAGGGCGTCCGCGACCGGATCCGGGAGTCGATCGAGCGCAAGATCGGTCTCGTGACATGAGTGAGTTCATCACCGTGGCCCGACTCCCGGACCTGCCGGTGAATGGTCTGCTTCCCGTGGAGGCGAACGGGGTGAAGATCGTGCTGGCCCGTTCCGGGGACGGCGTGCACGCCTTGCACGATGAGTGCTCACACGAGGAGTTTCCGCTGTCGGACGGGGAGCTCGAGGGAAACCAGGTCACCTGCCTGCTGCATGGAGCCCGGTTCGACATCGAGACCGGGGCGGCGAAAGCCCTGCCGGCCGTGAAGCCGGTGCGGGTCTACGAGTGCCGGATCGAAGGGGACGAGATCCAGGTCAAACTCAACTGAGCGACTGCGTGGCGGGACCATGACCCGAAAAGCGCTGGACGTCGAGAGGATCCGGAACGACTTCCCGATTCTCAACCGCCAGGTGCACGGCCAGCCTCTCGTCTACCTGGACAATGCCGCCAGCTCTCAAAAACCCGCCGCGGTCGTGGCCGCCGTTTCGGGCTACTTCCTCAATTCTCACGCGAACGTCCACCGCGGCGCCCACCTGCTGAGCGTCGAAGCCACGGACGCCTACGAGTCCGCGCGTGCCGTGGTCGCGGACTTCATCGGCGGACGGACCCGGGAGCTGGTATTCACCCGGGGCACGACCGAGTCGATCAACCTGGTGGCCAACAGCTGGGGTGGCGCCAACCTCGCCGAGGGCGACGAGATCCTCCTCACCCTCATGGAGCACCACTCCAACCTCGTGCCCTGGCAGCTCCTGGCCGCGCGAACAGGGGCGAAACTCAAGTTCGCAGGCCTGACAGCCGACGGACGCCTCGACCTGGATGACTTGACCGCCAAGCTGGGCTCACGCACACGTATCGTTGCCCTCACGCACGTCTCCAACACCCTGGGCGTGGTCAATCCTGTGGCCGAGGTGGCGCGGCTGGCACACGAAGCCGGTGCAATTTGCCTCGTAGACGGCGCCCAGTCGGCACCCCACCTGGAGGTGGACGTGGTGGAGATCGGCTGTGATTTCTACGCATTCAGCGGACACAAGATGTGCGGCCCGACGGGAATCGGAGCGCTCTGGGGACGGAAGGAGCTTCTCGAGGCGATGCCGCCCTGGCAGGGTGGCGGCGAGATGATCTCCGAGGTCCGACTCGATGGTTCGACCTGGGCCGCGGTTCCGCACAAGTTCGAAGCAGGCACCCCGAGCGTGGGGGACGCGGTCGGACTCGGGGCCGCGGTGCGATACCTCTCGAACCTCGGACTCGAGTCGATCCATGCGCACGAGATCGAGCTGACGGAGTACGCGCTCGACCGGCTCACCGAGCTCGACGGCTTCGACCTGTTCGGGCCACGCACGGACCGGGTGGGCGTCATCAGCTTCCGGTACGGCGACATACACGCGCACGACCTCGCCACGATCCTCGATGCGCGCGGTGTAGCGATTCGAGCCGGGCATCACTGCAATCAGCCGCTCATGCACCATCTCGGGGTGGATGCGACGGCGAGGGCCAGCGTCTACCTTTACAACACGCACGCGGAGATCGACGCGCTGGTCGATGGACTGCTCGCCGCGAAGACCCTGTTCGGGGGGTTCGCCTGAGTCCCTCTGGTCCCGCCGATCGGCCGCGTTTCGATCGTAGACGCGAACCCGGATCGCCCGGCCGATGACCGAGACCGAAAAGCACGATCCCGTCCACGGAACCGAGGTGCAGCTCCAGCAGCTGTACCAGGAAGTGATTCTCGATCACTATCGGAAACCCCGAAACAAGGGCGTGATCGAGAACTCGACGCACGGCATCACACTCAACAATCCCTTGTGCGGCGAC
>JAMJQV010000370.1 GCA_023554435.1 Gemmatimonadota bacterium
CCCGAGGGTGAGCACGAGCACGAAAACGTCGCGTTCACGACGTGGCTCGATCCGCAACTCGCGATCGAGCATGCCCGCGCGATTCGCGATGTACTCGCCGAGCGGTTGCCAGGGGCAGCGGCCGAGGTGCAGGCCGGGTTCGAGGCGCTGGAGGCCGATCTGACGGAGCTCGACGGTCGGCTGGAGACCTGGGCCGCTGGACTGTCCGGGCAGCCATTGCTCGCCTCGCACCCCGTCTATCAGTACCTCGCCCGTCGCTACGAGCTGAATCTGCGAAGCCTGCACTTCGAACTGGACGAGGCACCGACCGCGGCTGCGTGGCGTGACCTGGCTACAACCATGCAGCGCCATTCCGCGGACTGGATGCTGTGGGAGGGCCCTCCGCTGGAGGAGACGAGCGCGCGGCTCGCCGGCGATTTCGGCGTCGGCAGCGTGGTGTTCGCGCCGACGGGAAACCGTCCCGCGTCAGGCGACTACCTCGACGCGATGCGCGCCAACGTCGAGGCGCTCGAGGCTCTGCCGGCCAGCTGATCGCCCGTCGTCAGGCTCCCGAATGCCTGGCCCGGTGGTTGTCGATCTGATCGAACGTACCGCCGGACACGATGTCTCGAATCGGATCGGAAGCCAGGAAGTCGTGCGGGAAGCCCGGCTCGATCCGGCTCACTTCGTCCAGGCGCGCCAGGTGCTGCTCGTCCAGCGTGACCTCGAGCGCGCCGAGATTGTCCTTCAACTGCTCCAAATTGCGGGCCCCGACGAGTGGCACGATCACACCGTGTTGCTGTCGGACCCAGCTCACCGCGACCTGTGACGGGGTACATCCGATTTCATCCGCGATGCCGACGACCGTGTCGGCGATCGCCAGGTTCCGTTCGTCCGTCGCCGCTCCTTCCTTCGCCCGCCCCTCCGTCGGGGTGGCGCCGCGGCTGTACTTCCCGGTCAGGGTCCCGGCCCCGAGAATGCTCCACGGGGTGATGGCCATGTCCATGGCCCGGGCCATGGGAATCAGGTCTCTCTCAGCCGTTCGATCGATCAGGCTGTAGCGTAGCTGGAGTGCGACGAACGGGCTCCAGCCGCGAAGCTCCGCCAGGGTGTTGGCGCGCGATACGACCCAGGCCGGAGTGTCGGAGATGCCCACGTGAAGGACCTTGCCGGCGCGTACCATGTCATCGAGCGCCCGCATGACCTCGGAGGTCGGAGTCGTGAAGTCCCATGCGTGCACCCAGTACAGATCGATGTAGTCGGTCCCCAGGCGCTTCAGGCTGGCGTCCAGCGCCTGCACCATGTTCTTGCGGTGGTTGCCGCTGAAGTTGGGATCATCCCGCCGCATCCACAGGGTGTACTTGGTCGCGACGACCCAGTGATCCCGGTCGGACGCGATGAACTCGCCCAGGTACTTCTCGCTCGTGCCTTCGGTATATCGGTTTGCCGTATCGAGGAAGTTGCCTCCCGCCTCGGCGTACGCATCGAACATGCGCCGGCTCTCGTCCTTCGACGCGCCCCAGCCCCACTCTGGTCCGAAGGTCATGGTACCCAGGGCCAGTTCAGACACCCTGAGTCCACTTCTCCCCAGCAGCTTATAACGCATCGGTCACGGCTCCGTCGAAGGTGATTCGGTCTCGTCCAGGCTCTTGCCGACGCCAATCACGAGCACCACGATTGCCACCATCTGCACCAGGTGAAACACGCCGTTGTGGTCCAGAGGCACGCCGAGGTTCAGTCGAACGGTGCCCGAGGCCTGAATCCCAGCGCCGGCGATGTTTAGCGCGATGCCCAGGACCATGAGCCACGCCCATCGCCTGCCGCTCACGAGAGCGAGCCTGACGTACAGGGCCAGGGCCACCAGCATGGCGACGGCTTCGTAGAGGACGAACACGAGAAAGGTACCCGGAAAGACGAGCGTTACGAGGTAGAAGCAGGCTCCTACGACCAGCGCCGGGATCATCAGCTGGCGAGCGGTCGTCGGTCCCAGTCCGTCGTAGGTGGCAGCGACCACGAACAAAGCCACGACGAGGCCGAGCGACAGGAAGAGCGGCTGCCACAGCAGATAGATGGTATCCGAGGAGAGATCGAACCCGTGCGCGATCGCTCCCAGTACCGAAGCCACGGCCAGGAGAGCGAGGACCAGGATCCAGAGCGTGATCTTGGCCGGGTCAGCTGATCGTCGGGCGCCGAGCCAGCGGATACAGTACAGGGCCAGCAGCGCGAGAATGGCGTCGGTGGCGGCCGTGGTCAGCTCGGTGGGCACGGGATTCAATGCCATCGCGGTTCCTCGGAGTTTGCGTCTCGCAACCAGGGGACTCGCTTCACTTGCGAGGCCAACGTATCTTCGGCCGCCGAATCAGACCAGAACGTCTCATCGCGGTTTGTCGACCGCGCTTCCAAGGAGCAGGGGATGACGATGAGGAATCGGTGCGTAGCGCTCACGGCGGCGCTGGTTGCTATTGCGGGGTCCGCGCTACCGGCGACCGCCCAGTCGCACAAGGTGGAGCTCACCCCGTTCGTCGGATACATGTTCGGCGGCGAAGTGAACGTCTGGAACGGCAGCATGAGCATCAGTGACGACATGAACTACGGTGTCGTTCTGGACTTCGTGCTGAACCGGAACACCGAACTCGAAGCGTCGTACACGCGAATGGACACCGAACTGGTCTACGACGAGTGGCGAGTCGGGAAACGTCCGATCTATTCGACATCGGTGAATTTCTGGCAGTTCGGTGGGCAGTATCGGTTCAATCCGACGGCCACCGTACGGCCGTTCTTTTCCGGGACCCTCGGCTTCACGTACTACGGCGTCGGAGACAGACTGGACGATGACGCTCCGCAGCTGTCGAGCGAGACGTTCTTCTCGATGGTGTTCGGCGGTGGGGTTAAGATCTTCCCCTCGCAGCGCATCGGGATCCGCCTCGCCGGGCACCTGTACAGCACGATTCTCAGTTCGGGTAGCGGCTTCTGGTGTGGCACCGGAGGGTGCGGCGTGGGCCTGAGCGGCTGGGGCTTCTGGCAGGGCGACGTACAGGCAGGTCTGACCATCGCCATGTAAACCCGGCGCGCCCGCGGGCACCGTGATGAGACACTGAGCCCCCGCCATCGCTTCGTTCGATGACGGGGGCTTTCTGTTGCGGGTCGGTTTCAGCCGATCGGGCTGCCCGGCGGAACCCGGAGCTGTCCTGGGACTTCGATCGGCTCACCTCTTCGGTCCAGATAGCGGCCAATGTCGGTCCTCAGCGCCCGGAAATGGGCCGCCGATCCGGCATCGTCCCGGCCAGCGGCATCC
>JAMJQV010000371.1 GCA_023554435.1 Gemmatimonadota bacterium
GTCGATCTGTGTCGTGCTCGCGGCGGTGGCCACCAGGCCTGTGGGAATCGACGGGGGGCTGTCATCCAGAGTCCGCTGTGTGATGGTATTGCTGGGACCAGACTCGGTCCCGAAAACCGTCGCCGTCACGTAGTAATCGTACTCGGTGAATGCGGTAAGTCCCGGGTCCGAGTAGGACGTGCCTCCGAGTCCTGACGCGACCTGGCTACCGTCGCGGTACACGTTGTAGGTGGCGAATACGCCACTTCCGGCCCAGGACAGGTCGATCTGGGAGGCGGAGACCCCCGTGACCGCGAGATTGCTGGGTGGCGTCTGCGCGCTCGCCGGAGCTGCCCCCAGGAGGCCGATCAGCAGTATCGATCCGAGGGCGCGTGCGACGCGTCTCGGACCCGAGGTGCGCGTGCGACTGTGCTTGCTCACGGTCCCACCTCCGCCGGCAGCGGATCGGAGAACTCGCTTTCGTTGCCGTCCTCATCGAGGGCGGTCACCGCGAACAGATAGTCCCCGGCCGCCAGGTCGGTCACGGTGAACCGGGTCACGTTGCCGACGTCGACCATCTCCGCGTCGACTTCGCTCGGAGGATCGGACGAATAGTACAGTCGATAGCCCGCGAGGTCATCGAGCGGCCGGCCCACGGCGTCCGTTGTGGGCGCATCCCACTCGAGCGTCAAGGAATATCGATCGGTGGGGTGCGTCGGCGCTCCGCCCTCCGGTGCGTCCGGTGCGCAGGAGGACACGGAGACGAGTGCGATCGCGCCAGCCACCAGGGCCGGGCCTATCCGGTTGTTGCGCTCATGCCACATGAAAGCCGTCGTCCGTTTACCCACCGCTACACGGCGGGAGACTCAATAAGTCCGGCTACGGCACGAAATGGCGAACGGACCACCTCGCGCAGCCGGCACGGGCGCCAGGTAACGAAGCAAGGTTCCTGCCATTCGCCCGCTTGTTGAATGCCCAGAACGCTGGAAGAGGAAGGTGGTCTGCTCGGGCGAGGGTTTAGGGGGTGATGAGGCGCAGTCCGGTAGGGGCCGCGGGAGGAATCACGTCCGCCGTGGGCGCCGTGGTGGCGCTGATTTGACCACTCAGCGGTCCCTGGATTCCATCCGAATCCACGCTGGCCACCGAGTAGAGGTACGTCGTAGACGGTTGCAGGTCCGTATCCACGAAAGCCGTGGCCATCACGGGGCCGATGAACACCTGGTCTCGGAAGACGTTATAGCCGGCGGCGCCGCCCTCCGGAGCCGCCCAGGCCAGGCGGATCTGCGATGCGTCGAGCGGTGTCGCGGTCAGGCCCGTCGGAGCCGGTGGTCCCTCGTCGGTGAGCGTGGTGGCCGAAGCGGCGGAGCTGAGGTCGCTTTCGAGGCCCTCTCCGTTGACGGCTGAGACCCGGTACTCGTATGCCGTCCCGGACGAAAGGCCCGTATCGAGGAACTCCGTGCCCGCCGGCGTGGCGATCTCGGACCCGTCCCTGAACAACCGGTAGTAGGCGATACCGGATTCACTGTCCGTGGAAGGAGACCAGGCCAGGGCGATGCTCTCCGTGGAGACCGGCGTTGCTCCCAGACCGGTCGGCACGCTCGGTCCGCTGCCGTCTAGCGTCGTGGCGGACGCTGGATCGCTCAGGCCGCTCTCGAGTCCGGCTCCGTTGATCGCGGATACCCTGTATTCGTACGTCGTGCCGGGCGCCAGTTCGCTGTCCTGGAAGACCGTGGACTCGGTCACTGCGATTTCCCCGCCGTCACGAAAGACCCGGTAGCTAAGAACCCCCGACTCGCTATCGCTGGAGGGGGACCAGGCCAGGTCCACTCTCTGGGTTCCGACTGCCGTCGCGGAGAGGCCCTCCGGCACCGTGGGCCCTGTTGCGTCCGGCGTCGTGACGGTAGCTGACGCGCTGGGAGCGCTCTCATCACCGTCCTCCGCCACCACCGTCACCGTGTACACGTAGGTGGTAAAGGGGTCGAGTCCCGCATCGCGATACGTCGTCGCTTCGGTTCCGGTCACGAACAGCCCGTCCCGGTACACGCGATACCCATCGATGTCGTCATCCGGATGCGGGTCCCACGCGAGATCGACTGTGCTTTCATCCACGGCCTGCGCAGCCAGCCCGGTAGGTGGCTCGGGTGCGACGTCCGAGAGCGTGCGGACCTCGACAGGTCCGGCCCGGTTCCCCTGGTCGCCCTGGCCGTTGACCGCCGACACCTCGTAGGCGTAGACCTGGTCCGCTTCGAGACCTCCGTCGTCATACGAGAGAGCCGCCGTTCGGGCGATCTCCCCTCCGTCCCGATACACGACGTACTGCGAGATGCCGCTCTGCGGATCGTTGGCGGCAGACCAGCTCAGCGATACCTGGGTCTGGCTGAGCCCGGTGCCGACCAGACTGCCGGGCTCGGTCGGTGGAGTGCCGTCCAGGGTTCGCGCCGAAGCGGCGTTGCTGGGTCCGCTCTCCTCGCCACCGGCGCCCAGGGCTGTGATCCGATACTCGTAGGACTCGTACGACTGGAGCCCGCTATCCCTGTAACTCGTTCCCTCGGTGGTTCCGACCACAGAGCCACTCCGGTAGACCCTGTACGACGCCACCTTCGACTCATC
>JAMJQV010000372.1 GCA_023554435.1 Gemmatimonadota bacterium
CGTTCGGAGGGAGTCGGGGCGGCGGTTCCCACCTCGAGGCCGCGGTACGCCTGCCGACTGTCGGCGGAGATGATCTCCCCGTCCAGCAACCGGGCCACCTCGAGGGCCAGGGCCGTCTTCCCGGTCGCCGTGGGGCCAAGAATGAGCAGGACCTTCGGCCGACGACTCACGATCGGCCGAAACGCCGGGCCAGCTCCTCCATGGTCAGGCGCAGAATGGTGGGTCGCCCATGCACGTCGTGGCCTGGCAATTCCGTCGCGAACAACCGGTCCACGAGCTCCTCCATTTCGGCCCCCGACAGCGGCTGCCCTGCCTTGATCGCACCCTTGCAGGCCATGCTCTTGGCAATGCGCTCGTGCTGATTCCGAGCCGAATTGACCAGATCCGAGCCATGTGTGAGCTCGGACACCATGTCGCGAAAGCAGGCCTCCGCGTCGAAGTACGGGTGCGGATTCGGAGCGGAGTGTACGATCACCGTCCGGTCCCCGAAGGCATCGACCTCGAAGCCCACCGCCCTTAGAAGGCCACCGAGTTCCTCGACTGCGGCGAATTCCGCCGGGGCCAGCCTGAGCGTCAGCGGGAACAGGAGTCGCTGGGACTCCGCTCCGCTGCCCTCGAACCTCTGCATGATCTCCTCGAACAGCACCCGCTCGTGCGCCGAGTGCTGATCCACGATCAGGAGCCCGTCCCGCGTGGTCACCAGGATGTAGGCATCGTGCAGCTGCCAGGCGTGTGGGCGGACGGCACGACTCGCCGCACCCAGAGGGGGGCTCTCACTTCCCTCCGATGTAGCCACCGCATCCACGTCGTCGGCGCCCGCGCGCGCCACGAAGAACGCCAGCTGCGGAGGCTTCGAATCCTCTCCGCTCGCACCGAATGCTCCCGGATCGCGCTCGGCCACCCTCGACTCCCGCTCCGTGCGCATCCGTGGCGGGCGTCCTGCCGCCGGCGGCTCGGGCTCCGCCGGCCCTGCATCGGGCCCCAGACCCGGAGCGCTGCTCACCGCTCCGAGGCGGGACCGAACCGCTTCGCTGACCGCCTGATAGACCGCCGGCGCGCTGGAAAACCGGACTTCCGCCTTCGCTGGATGAACGTTTACGTCCACCTGCTCGCCACCGAGACGCAGGTACAGGAGGAACGTGGGTCTGAGCCCGGGCGCCACCGTGGTCCTGTAGGCATCGTCCACGGCCCGTACCAGAGCCCTGTCCCGGAACGGCCGACCGTTGACGAACAGGTACCGTCGCCCGCCGGTGAGCCGGGCGGCATCGGGACGCTGGATCAAGCCGCCGACCCTCAGGCCGTCCACCTCGGCATCCAGTTCGAGAAGTTGCCCGGCCTCGTCCGTCCCCCAGATGTCGGCTACGCGACCCGCTGGACTCTCGGCGGAAGGAAGAGACAGCAGCTCGCGACCGTTCGACTCCAGGTGAAACGCGGTTCGCAGATGGGAGAGCGCCAGCAGGAGAATCGCCTCGCTGACGGCACGGGTCTCGGCCCCGGCGGCCCGGAGGAACTTGGCTCGGGCCGGCACGTTCTGGAAAAGAGAGCGAACGGTGACCGTGGTGCCTGGACGGCGGGCGATCTCGTCACTGGACACGATTCGCCCGCCGGTGACACGAATGCGAGTCGCCGGACCACCATCCAGGGGCGCCGTCTCCATCTCGAACCGGCTTACGGCTGCTATGGACGGAAGGGCCTCGCCCCGGAAACCGAATGAAGCGACACCCTGGAGATCCTCCGCCGTGCGGATCTTGCTCGTCGCGTGCCGGTCGAGGGCCAGGAGGGCATCGGGCCGGCTCATTCCTTCTCCGTCATCGGCGACGCGGATGTATGTCTTCCCACCGTTCCGAAGCTCGACCCGTACCGACCGGGCGCCGGCATCGAGGGCGTTCTCGACCAGTTCCTTCACGACAGAGGCCGGGCGTTCGACGACCTCTCCAGCCGCGATCTGGTTCGCCACCTGGTCGGGGAGGATCTGAATTCGTCTGCCGATGCCCGGAGAGTCGTTCACTCGGCCACCTCCACTCCATAGAACCGGCAGGCGTTCTCGAGCGTGAGCCGCGCGATCTCCCCGGGCTCCTCTTCGCGGATCGCGGCCACGGCCGAACAGGTATGTCCCACAAAAGACGGCTCGTTGCGCTTACCTCGCTGCGGAACGGGCGCCAGGTATGGGCTGTCGGTCTCGATCAACAGCCGGTCCGCGGGCACGCGCCGCACGAGATCGTCATCCTGGAACTTCTTGAACGTGACGATGCCGGAGAACGACACGTACCAGCCGGCGGCGAGTCCTGCCTCGAGAAGCGCCCTCCCGCCGGAAAAGCAGTGCAGCACTCCGAGCACCCTGCCCTCGAAAGCCCGCACGAAACCAATCATCTCCACATCCGCCGCACGGGAGTGGACCACCACGGGAAGTCCGGTCTCCGAGGCCAGGACGAGTTGGGCTTCGAAGCTGGCCTCCTGCTGGGCGCGGGGAGAATTGTCGTAGTAGAAGTCCAGGCCCGTCTCGCCGATGGCCACCACGCCCGGATCTACGGCCAGGGCCCGCAGACTCGAAAGCTGCTCGGGCGAGAAGCCGTGCGCCTCGTGGGGGTGCAGCCCCGCCGTGGCCCAGACTCCCTCATGCGCCTTCGCCAGTTGCAGTGCCGCGCGACCATCCTCCGCATTGGAGGCCACGCTGACCATGCCGACGACCCCCGCCGCACGCGCCCGGGCGATCGTCTCACCCCGAATCTCCGCGAAGGCATCGTCGGTGAGATGGAGGTGACTGTCGAAGAGCTTCACCGGTCAGGGCCCATCAGTTCGAGCAGCAGCAGGACACGGGACAGCGACCACGAAACGCGTTCGCGCCGCTGTCCCGGCATTCGATCAGTGGTGGCCCTTCCTGGATTCCTTGCGCCTGGATCTCTCTTCGATCTCGAGCAGCACCGGCGACGCCACGAAGATCGAGGAGTAAGTGCCGATCATGACACCGAGAATCAGGACCAGGGCGAACGGACGAACCACCGTGCCACCGAGGATGAACAGGGCCAGGAGCGTGGCCAGCGTCGTCCCACTGGTCAGCACCGTGCGCGGAAGCGTCTCGTTGATGCTGGAGTTGACGATGTCCGCGTACGCGTCCTTGCGACGCTTCTTCAGGTTCTCACGAATACGGTCGAACACCACGATCGTGTCGTTCAGCGAGTACCCGAGAATCGTCAGAATCGCGGCGACGGTCGCCAGGGTGATTTCGATGTTGAAGAGGGATATGAAACCGAACGCGATCGTGATGTCGTGGAACGTCGCCACGATGGCCGCGACTCCAAATCGCCACTCGAATCGAAATGCCAGGTACACGAGCGTCAGGGCGAACGACATCAGGATCGCGATCGCGGCCTTTCGCTGCAGCTCGGACCCCACCTTCGGCCCCACGGCGTCCGCGCTCATGGTGAACCCGTCGTCGCCGTACGCCTCGTCGAAGAGTCCGTTCACACTCTCCACGATCCCTTCGAAGTCCTGCGTCCGGATCATGAACTCGTTCGAGTCGCCGAGCTGCTGGATCTGCGCGTTCTCCATGCCGGCCGATGCGAGCACACCTCGCAGGTCCGACACCGACGTTGGCTCGAAGAACTCCACCTGGATCAATGTACCCCCGGTGAAATCCACGCCGTAGCGTGGTCCGCCGTGCAGAACGAGCGAGCCGATTCCAACCAGGATCAGCACGGCGGAGACGATGTAGGCCTTTCTCCGCACCGACAGAAAATCGTAGCTCGCGTTTCTGAAAAATCTCATATCTGGACCGTCTCAGATGCTCAGTGGTTCGGTCGGCGAACGCCGCTCGAGATAGACGAGGAAGAACGTCCGCGTCACGTACAGCGCCGTGAAGAACGAGGCGATGATTCCGATCACCAGTGTTACGGCGAACCCACGGATCGGACCGGTGCCGAACTGGTACAGGATCGCGGCCGTGATCAGCGTGGTCAGATTCGCATCGACGATCGCGGAGAGCGCTTGCGCGAACCCGGCGTCGACTGCGGTCCGGGGCGTCTTTCCTGCGTCCGATTCCTCCCGGATGCGCTCGAAGATCAGCACGTTCGCATCCACCGCCATCCCCACGGACAGGATCAGCCCGGCGATTCCAGGCAGCGTCAGCGTGGCCCCGAGCCCCGCCAGCCCTCCAAGGACGAACAGCACGTACACACAGAGGGCGGCCACCGCCATGACTCCGGCCACGCGGTAATACCAGATCATCAAGAGCACCACCCCGATGATCCCGATGATGAACGCGTTCCTACCCTGACTGATCGAATCCGCGCCGAGCGAGGCGCTCACAGAATGCTCTTCGACCACCCTGATCGGCATCGGCAAAGCGCCGGCGCGAAGAACGAGCGCGAGGTCCTGGGCTTCCTGGAAACTGGAGCCGCCGCCCATCTCGATCTGGGCCCGGCGGCTCAAGGTCTGCCGGATGACCGGGGCGCTCTGTACCCGGCTGTCGAGCACGATCGCCATGTACCGGCCCACGTTCGGGGCGGTGCCGCGCTGGAACACGCGAGAGCCACGGCGCGTCGTCTCGAACGGGACGTAGGGCTGGTTGAACTGCGGGTCACGCGCAGCCGGCCCCGCGTCCTGCAGCAGGTCGCCGGTGAGAATGGGGTCGGACTCGAGAACGTAGAGCTCCCGATACGCCGCGCCCGCCGCAGCGGTCGCCTGGGCGCCCCACCGCAACTCCGTGTTGCGCGGCAGCGCGTTCCGAAGCGCCTCGGTCGCCAGGTAGCGCTCGACCGTCGGCACCTCTTCCTCGGCCACCAACATGATTCCCGGGTGGGTCCCCTCGAGAAGCAGCCCCGTGAGCGGCCTCAGGTTGGGCTCACCCGTATCCTGCTCTGCCAGCGTCTCGTCCGCCGTCGGGTCGGCCTCCACCGAGTCCGGCTCAGCCACGGTGGAATCACCCGCCGCTTCGACAGCGGTGTCCGCCTGGGTACCGAGGATGTCGGAGAGCTGTGACTCGGGCTCCGCCTCCTCGATAGCAGCCCCTCGCAGGTTCTCGGCTCCGAGTTCCTGGACGATACCGCGGTCGATGCGCGGAAGTGCGTTCCTGAAGTTGTCGTCCTCGCGGACCAGCTTGAACTCGAGGAACGCCGTGCGCTCCACGATCGCCTTGGCTCGCTCAGGATCGTCGATCCCCGCCAGTTCGACGATGATCCGCTCGTTGCCCACCCGCTGAATGGTGGGCTCCCGCACGCCGAATTCGTCGATGCGGTTCCGGATCGTCGTCAACGTCGTCTCGATCGCCTGGGCCTTCGCCTCGGCGGTGAGCGTGTTGTCGGGGTCGTCAACCTCCACCGCCAGGTGCATCCCGCCCTGCAGATCGAGGCCGAGATTGATGGCGGGAACCTTCTCGCCGGTGGGCCCCGTCTTCGGAACGAGGGCGTACACGCTGACGATGATCAGTCCCAGTATGACCAGGAGTCTATTTCGGATTTTGCTCATGGAAACGGGCCAGTCCTCCAGCCGGGTGCCCTTCTGTCGGAGCCGGCCCAATGCAGGCTCCGTTCATAAGCGGCGCAAAGTACGGAGGAAAGGCCCGATTGAAAACCCCGGGCCACCGCCCGGGGAGGCCCGCCGACCTCAGCCTTCGCGGTGAATTCCCGTCCAGCGGAGGATGTCCTCCATCAGGCACCACCCCGTCAGGCTGGATTGAAGCAGGTTCACCCCTATGAATGCCGAGAACAGCAGCCACCACGGACTCACCCACTGCGCCAGCGCCAGACTGACCAGCAGAAGGGTCCCGGCAATGGCCCTGATCTTCCGTTCCATCGTCATATCGGTCTACCTCTCGGTCGTCGGGGCCGGACGCTGGCAGCCGCATGCCGCCACGTCTTCCACCCCCAGTTGAAATGCCCGGATCGGGTGCTTTGGGTCCTGAACGCCGGAGCAGGCCTGCACGCCGGACAGAATCGCCTCGGCCTTTTCAGCCTCTGTGAAGACCAGGATCATCCCGGAGCGGAACGGCGCGCCCGAGCCGTACCAACCATCCGATCCGGCCGGTCCGTGCCCCTCGATGCCCAGGCGACTGAACGTCCCCACGTCCAAATCGGCCAGGAGGCGCTCGACGCACTTCTCGTCCCCTTCCAGGTATGCCAGCATCACCAGCTTCATGTCTCAGTCCCTTTCGTACTTGAATCACTGGCCCTCGGGCAAACCACCACCCGCCGGTCGGATACGCCTCAGACTCCTGCCTCCGCCGGTCGACCGGCCTCGATGGTCTCTTCACTGCCCTCGTTCTGCGGCTTCTCGCGACGCAGCAGGAAGTAGATCCCGGGCACCACGACCAGAGTGAGCAGCGTGGACGCCAGCGACCCTGTAATCAGGGCCACGGCCAGTCCCTCGAAGATCGGATCGAACAGGATCACGATGGCGCCGATGATCACCGTGCCGGCGGTAAGCGCGATGGGGCGGGTACGCACGGCACCGGCCTCGATCACCGCCCGCTTCAGCGGAATACCGGCATCCAGGCGCGCCTCGAGGTAATCAATCAGCAGGATGCCGTTGCG
>JAMJQV010000373.1 GCA_023554435.1 Gemmatimonadota bacterium
GTGACCTTCTTTCCACCCAATTCCAGGAACTGACGATACGGAGGGACCCGAACTGCCCGGTCTGCGGGGAGGAGCCGAGCATCCGGGAGTTGATCGACTACGAGGAATTCTGCGGCGGAGCGACGGCGCCGCTCGCCGCTCCCCTGGAGCGTCCGCAGGTGGCCGAGATCGACGTCGAAGAGCTGCGCGCGCGGCTCGGTTCGGGACGAGCGCCCATGATCCTGGACGTGCGAGAGAACCACGAATGGCGCATCAGCAACCTGGGACCCTACGGAGCCCGGTTGCTCCCGCTCGGCCGGCTGCAGGAGATACTCGATGAGCTGGACCCGGAGATCGACCTGGTGATCTACTGCCGGACGGGACACCGGAGCGCCATCGCGGTGAAGCAACTGGCATCCGTCGGATTCGATCGAGCTCTCAACCTGCGCGGCGGGATCAACGAGTGGGCGCGCAGGATCGATCCGTCGCTGCCCACGTACTGAGCGGTTCAAGCGTCCAGGCGGACACCTCGCGCATACAGGATGGCGGGAAGCGAGCGCAGATCGGCCAGGACGTCGGCCTCGAGCGCCTCATCGAGTGACAGCAGGGCGAGCGCCTCACCGGTCTCCGGGTCACGAGCCTGGTGGAACTCCGCGATGTGCACGCCGGCAGCCCCCAGGCGCGTTCCCACTTCGCCCAGTACGCCCGGCACGCCCCTGCTCTTGAAGATCAGGAGATGGCCACGCGGCTCGACTTCCACCTGGTAGTCGTCGATCCGGAGCAGGCGCAGACTCCCGTCTTCCTCCAGTCCTCCTCTCACCACGTGGACTTCATCTCCGGACCGGGCGGTTACCTCGAGCATCCCCCGGTAGCCGGTCACCTCGCCCATCCGCGAGCGCGACACGGACATCCCGCGCTCCCCCGCCAGGGGCAAAGCGTTGATCAGGTTGGTCGAGGAGTCGAGGCGCACCTTCCATAGCCCGATCAGAACGGCGGAAGAAATCAGCCTCAATCCTCGCTGCACCTCGCCACCATAGCGCACGGACACCTCGCCCACGCCGCCCTGGGTCACTTCCCCCAGCACGGAGCCCAACCGTTCAGCCAGCTCCAGCACGGGCCGCAGGCGATCGCGATCGCTCCTGTCGTACGGGGGCATGTTCACTGCCGAGCTGTAGTCTCCCTCCAGGAGCGCGGCTTTCACGGAGGCCGCGATCTCAATCGCCACCTCGCGCTGCGCGTCATGCGTCGCGGCGCCCAGGTGGGGCGTGAGCACCAGGTTCGGGGCGTCCCGCAGCGGGTGATCAGCCGGCAACGGTTCGTCCTCGTAGACATCCAGCGCGGCCGCCGCCAGTCGTCCCTCCTTGAGCGCGGACGCCAGGGCCACCTCGTCGACGATTCCGCCCCGGGCCGCGTTCACGAGCACCGCGTGCGGCTGGAGACGAGCGATACGCTCTGAGTCGAGCAGGCCCCGTGTCTCGGACGTCAGCGGCACGTGCAGGGTAAGGAAGTCCACCACGGGCAGCATGTCGTCAAGGTCCATCAACTCGACGTACATGTCGCGAGCTCGTTCCTCGGTCAGGTACGGATCGGCCACCACCACCTTCATGCCGAAGGCGCGGGCTCGCTGGATTACGATGGCGCCGATTCGACCGGCGCCGATGACGCCGAGGGTCTTGCCCGACAGCTGGGCTCCGCGGAACGCCTTTCGGTCCCAGCGACCATCCCGCAGCGACCGGTCCGCCGGCGGAATGTGTCGCGCGGCCGACAGCAGCAGCGCAAACGCGAGCTCGGCCGTGGAGACCGTGTTTCCGGCCGGGGCGTTCATCACCGCCACACCCCGCCGGGTGGCGGCGTCCAGGTCGATGTTGTCCAGACCGACACCCGCGCGGCCCACGACCTTGAGATTCCCGGCCGCGTCGAACAAATCCGCGTCCGCCTGCGTCCCGCTGCGCACGATCAAGCCGGCGGCGCCCGCCAGGCTCTGCTCCAGCTCGGCCCGGCTGCGGGCCGAGAGGTCCTCCACCTGGAGCCTGTCGTCGGCCTCGAGGATCGCCACACCCTCCGTGGCGAGTGCATCCGCCAGTACCACCCTGGGTCGGTCGTTCATTCCAGTCCGCCAATCCTGTCGTCGATCACTTCGTCGAGAACTGCGAGGATGGTCTCAAGTTCGGTCATCGTGTGGTCGCCCATATGGCCGATCCGGATGGTCGATGGCTTGAGCTTTCCATACCCCGGGGCCAGGGTGAACCCCTTCGCCCGGGCGGCAGCCACGATATCGGGGCCGGAGAGCCCGTCCGGAAGCGTGACCGACGTAACGGTGGGCGACCGGTAGCCTTCCGGTGCCAGCACCGAGAAGTCCCGACCGGTGCGATCCCCCAGTTCCTCCGCCCACGTCCACGTCCTCTCGGCCATTGCCTGGTGCCGGGCCCACCGAGCTTCGAGGCCCTCCTGCGTGATCCTCTCCATCTGCGCATCGAGCGCGTAGAACAGGTTCACGGCGGGAGTATTCGTGGTCTGGAACTCCGGGGCCCTCCGCTCGAACTCGAGCAGATCGAAGTAGTAGCTGCGCGCGGGGATTTCCTCCGCCCGCTCCAGGGCCCGCCGCGAGGCCGCCGCCAGCGCCAGGCCCGGTGGGAGAGCCAGCGCCTTCTGCGACCCCGTGAGGAGGAAGTCCAGGTCCCACGCATCGAACTCGACCCGGGCCCCACCGACCGAGGTCACCCCATCCACCGCGATCAGGATGTCTTCGTGCTCCCGAACGACGGCCGCCAGCTCCGCCACAGGGTTCAGAACTCCCGTGGAGGTCTCGGAGTGAACCACGGTGACGAGATCGTACACCCCGGGAGATGAATCGAGGGCCTCGCGGAGGAGCGCCGGCGTGTGCGGCGTTCCCCACTCCACGGCGAGCGCGTCCGCGGGGCGGCCACAACGTTCCGCGATCTTGTGGAACCGCGCCCCGAAGGCTCCGCCGACCAGGCACAGAATCCGGCCGCGGCTGAGGTTCGTGATCGCGGTCTCCATGAACCCGGTGGCGGACGATGTGGAGACGTAGACCGGCCTGCGGGTACGGAAGAGACCCCGAAGCGCCGTGTCCATGCCCGAGAGGAGACGTTCCATGTCTTCCCCCCGGTGGCCGATCACGGGTCTCACCATCGCCTCGAGCACTTCGGGGCGGACTTCAGTCGGGCCGGGAAGGAAGAATCGGCCGAATTCCATGGGCTTCGTCACGATCACTCTGATTGGATCGGGCAACGGCATCCGGCGGTGTCCGAACGCTGTGGATCGGGCCAAGATCCTGCGCCCGAGCCCGTCGGGCAAGCGGTCCCTGAAAGTGGCCCCTCGTGAGGTTGACGCGGCTGCCGGCCGACCCGAAGTTGACGCTCCGGTCAGCGCATGTGCTGCCCGGTCAGGGAGGACCCGGTCCATTCACCAGCGAGCCTGCTCGATGCGATATCTCGTCATGACCCATGTTTCGCCGGAAGATGTCATCCGGCGGGCCAGGGAGTACTTCGCCGCCAACACCCTCCTGGAAGTCGCCGACCAATCGAACGACATGATCCGGTTCGAGGGCGACATCGGGGTCGCGGCGATCCGGGTGGATCGCGAACACGGACACACGAACGTGCACGCCGAAACGGACCGGGTGGTAGGACTCGACGTAACGGACATCACCAAGCGGTTCCTGTACACCCTGGAGCACGTATGAGCGAAGATGCCGCCGGAACGATCACCGTTCGGCTCGTCATGCCGGATCGCTGGCTGGAGCACGTCGTTGAGCTCCCGACGCAGACGACCGTGGAGGACGCGAAGCGGATGGGCCTGCGGGCCATGCTCCTGAGGGATACGGACGAGCCCGCGGACTACTACGTCGAATACGCCGAGAGAAAGGTCGCCGATGAGGCGGCCAGCCTCGGGACCATCGGTTTCCGGTCCCGGGACATTCTCAGCATCAGGGCGTACGACCTGGGACACTATCGGGCGTTCGAGGGCTGAGCTGGAGGACCCGGCGACTTCAACCCTCCGCGCAACGACCTGACGCGGGGACCTGTCTCAATACCGGCTGAAGTACGACCGCGTCTCCCGGAACACCAACCCGGAGAGCAGGAGCAACCCGATCAGGTTCGGCAGCGCCATCAGGCCATTCATCACGTCCGATATCAACCACACGACGTCCAGCTCAACCACCGCGGCCACCGCGGTTACCGCGACGAACAGAAGCCGGTACGGAACGATGGCCCGGGACCCCACCAGGTACTGCAGGTTGCGTTCGCCGTAGTAGGACCAGCCGAGGATCGTGCTGAAGGCGAAGAAGCTCAGACACAGGGCCACGAGGTTCTGTCCCCACGCTCCCGGCAGCCCCGTCGAGAACGCCTGCTGGGTCATCGAAGCCCCGTCGAGCCCCATTTCCCAGGCGCCCGTGGAGAGGATCGCGATGCCCGTGAACGTGCATACCACGAGCGTGTCGATGAATGTCTGCGTCATCGAGATGAGGGCCTGCCGGACCGGTTCGCGCGTCTGCGCCGCAGCCGCAGCGATCGCACCGGTGCCGAGTCCCGACTCGTTCGAGAACACGCCGCGGGACACCCCACTGCGAATGGCCTGACTGATGGTGTAGCCGACCGCTCCGCCAGCCGCCGCCTGCCCGTTGAACGCGTGCTCGAACACCAGCCGGAACGCGTCGGGGACCCGATCCAGGTTGAGCAGGAGAACCAGTCCGGCCGCGCCGATGTAGAGAAGGATCATCACGGGTACGAACACGCCGGTGAACCGTCCGATCGACTTGACGCCCCCCAGGATCACGGTGGCCACGAGGAATGCTGTCGCAAGGCCTATCGCCAGCCGGGATAACCCGGTGACGTTGCTCACGGCCTCCGCGACGGAGTTGGACTGGACCCCGTTCCCAATGCCAAAGGCCGCCAGCGTCGCGAACAGGGCGAAGCTGATCGCCAGTACCCGTCCCAGGCTTCCCCATCGGATCCCGTTTTCCAGGTAGTACATGGGTCCGCCGGATTTCTCGCCCCGGATGTCCGTCTCCCGGAAGCGAACGCCGAGCACCGCCTCCGAGTACTTGGTGGCCATTCCGACCAGGCCGGTGACCCACATCCAGAAGAGCGCCCCGGGCCCACCGGCGGAGATCGCGGTTGCGACACCCACGATGTTGCCGGTTCCGACGGTCGCGGCGAGGGCCGTCATCAAGGCCTGGAAGTGCGAGATATCGCCTTCGGCTCCCGCTTCGCTGCGCTTGAAGAAGGCGAGATAGAGAGCGTGCCCCAGCTTGCGGAATTGCAGGCCCCGGAGGAGCAGGGTTAGATATACGCCGGTCCCCACGAGCAGAACGATGAGCGGAACACCCCACACCGCGTCCCTTACCGCGGTCACCCGCTCGAGGATTCCGACGTCCACGGTCTGCGACAGGAGGGCCGGCAAGCCTGCGATCCTGGTCATGTCGTTCCGATCAGGTGGGTGTGGACGCGATGAGCGCCGGGTAGACTAGGGATGTGCCGGGCACCCCGTCAACCGTTTTTTGCGGGGAACAGAATCAGAGTAGAGAGAGAGCGTTGGTGGATATGTCGAACGAGTCGAGTCTGAGCAAAATCGCGGCGTCGATGGGATTCCGGGAGGTGCCCGAGGTCCTGGCGGCGGCTGAAACACCGATTGACCGGGGCCACCACCTCGCCCTCGCCGTGGGTCGGGGGTCGGGTGTCGAGGCCGTCTACTCGCTGGCGGTCAGCGGGGCCTGTAGTTCGGAGTCCGGGCTTCAGGCCCTGGTTCTCGTCCCCACGCGGGATCGGGCCACGGAAGTCGCGCTGGCGATCCAGCGCTCGGTCGGCGAGCGGGGCCTGCGGGCCGGAGTAGCGACCCTGAGACCGGACGGCAGCCTGGACGTCGAGGCCGCGGCCGTGCAATGCCTCGTGGCGCGCCCGTCTCTTCTCCTGCCCGAGATTCGACTCGGACGGCTCGGCCTCGGCGGGCTGGCCCTGCTGATCCTGGACGGAGTCGCCGATCTCGAGGACCTGGACGAGTGGACCTCGGTCGATCCCCTGCTCGACACGCTCGGCGGAGACACGCGGCGTATCGCCGTCACGCGGCGGGTAGACGAGGAGTTCCAGAAACTCGTGAAGCGGCAGCTGCCGAGGGGCCGCCGCTGGCCGGATAGCGCTTTCGAGGAATCCGAATCGCCCGACCCCGCGGAGGGTGGTTATCCGGACCGGCTCGAGGTGGGCCTCGGGGCAACGGAGGAGGAGCGACTGTCTCTCCTGGTCCGGGCCCTGTCCGGGCGTGCAGAGGCCCGGGTCCGGTGCCGGACCGAGGGTGCGATCCGCAGCGTCGGAGCCGCTCTCGAGAGCGAGGGATTCACGCTCGGAGAGCCCGGCGACGACTGGGACGTGGTGGCCACGAGGCCGAAAGCCGGGGCTGCAACCGGTACGACACGGGCGTGGTTCGGGCTTCCTTTTTCGATCGAGTCGCTGATCGCCGGGCCCGGTGATCACGCCGTGGCGCTCGTGGACACGACGCACAGCGCACACCTCGAGATCCTCGCGCAACGAGCAGGCATTTCGCTCCGCTATCTCCCGGGCTCCCTCCCCGCCACCGAGTTGGACCCGCTGGGACAGTTCCGATCGCTCGTGCGCGCCCGAGTGGAGAAGGGCGGCACCGACGCCGAGTTGCTCGTTATCCGACCACTGGTCGAAGAGTTCGGGACGGCGCGAGTGGCAGCCGCGCTGTCCGACCTGCTGCGAAGGTCCGGCGGTGGCGATGCGGCCGTTCGACCGTGGGCCGACGTCGAGGCAGCGTCGCGCGGTGGAGAGCAGACGAGGGCCATGCAGCCGTCCCCCGGGCGCACGACAGGCGGCGCGTCAGCGGGTGGACCGGCTCATCGTGGAGCTAGGGGCTCGTGGTCACGGGTGTTCATCGGGGCCGGCAACCGGGACTCGGTGAAGGTGGGAGACCTGGTGGGAGCGATCACGGGTGAGACGGGCATCGCCGGTGGCCAGATCGGGAAGATCGAGATTCGCGGTAGTTTCTCGCTGGTCGAGATTGACTCGCAGGTCGTCGACCGGGTGATCGAGAAACTGAACGGCACCCCGATCCGTGGACGCGAGGTGACCGTGAAGCACGACCAGGGGCGCTGAGCCGCGTCCAGCCTTCAGCCCAGCGTTTCGCGCAGCGGCTTCCCCGGACGGAAGGTGATGGAAGTGCCTGCCGGGATGCGGATCGGGTCCCCCGTTCGGGGATCGCGGCCCACGCGAGCTTCACGGCGTCTGGGGACGAAGCTCCCGAATCCCGTGATCCGGACCGTGCGTCGTCTCCGGAGCGCCCTGGAAATGACCCCGTTCCGGGGATCGAACAGACCCTCCACCGCCAGGGCCGCGTCTCCCCTGGACATGCCGGTGGCCCGTGCCAGCGCATCGGTAAGCTCGGTTCGGTTCATCCCGGGACTCTCCGCCGTCGTTGCGGCCGTCGTGGTTTCGCCAGCACCCGCTTGCTCGATCGTCTCTCAACGTTCGGCCCTCACCGAATCCCGGCAACCCTGCGGGACCCGGGGACAGGCCGGCAGCAGCCGGGGCCGTACTGACGGGGCAGAGGCAGCCGTCGTATATTTCGACATCATGTATCCGCTCTACGGGCCCGGCGACCACATATGACCAGACTCTGGCGGCGTCTCGCGTGGATGGCGGTAGGGGTAGCAGCGCTGCTGACGATCGGAACGGTCGGCTTCCGGCTCCTCCCCGGGTACGATCTGTTGGATGCCTTTTACATGACGGTCATCACCGTCTCGGCCGTGGGGTACGAAGAAGTCCACGACCTGGACGCCGGCGGGCGCATCTTCGCCAGTTTCCTCATCGTGGGTGGCATCACGATGCTGGGCGTTTGGTTCGCGCTCGTCACGTCCGCCATCGTCGAGATGGACCTCGCTCACGTCTTCCTGAGCCGGCGTACCATGAAGAAAATCGAAACGCTCAAGGATCACTACATCGTCTGTGGCGCGGGCCGCACCGGGCGCCAGGTCGCCCGCGAGCTCGAGGCGGCCGGGAAGCCCTACGTCATCATCGAAAAGGAAGCGGACCGGGCCGAAGCCCTGCGAAGCGAGTTCCCCGAGATCCTTACCGTGGTCGCGGACGCTACACGGGATGAGGCCCTGATCGACGCGAAGATCGGTACCGCCGCTGGCCTCGTGACCTGCCTGAGTGCGGACACCGACAATCTGTTCGTGTGCCTGAGCGCCCGGGACCTCCAGCCGGGCCTCACGATCGTGGCACGGGCCTACAACGAGCAGACCCTGCAGAAACTCTATGTCGCGGGGGCCGATCACGTCGTGAGTCCGAATCTCACCGGGGGCATGCGGATGGCAGCGATGCTGCTGCAGCCCCAGGTGGTCAGTTTCCTGGATGTGGCGATGCGCAGCGAAGAGCTCGACCTGCGGCTCGAGGAAGTGCACGTCCCCGAGGGATCATCCTTCGCGGAGCAGACACTGGCCGAGGCGAGGATTCCACACAAGACGGGCCTGATCGTGATCGCGGCGCGACACGCTGATGCTCCCGGACGAGACGGGCCGTGGGTGTACAACCCGGGTCCGGCTCACCGTATCCTGGTGGGGGATGTCCTGATCGTGATGGGAAAGGAAGAGCAGATCGACCTGCTGACCGAGAGCCTCCGGGCCTAGCGGGTCGCGGGAGGTACGGTCAGCCGTCCTCCCGCATTCTGCGTTTGAGCTCCTCAAGCTGGAGCTCGGCCAGGTCCTCGCGCGTGAGACCCGGACCCTCTTCACCGAGGTCGTCCACACCGGGGCTCCCATCCAGGTCCCGGTCGACCGCGCGACCCGCCGCCCCGAGATCTTCTTCCCGCTCGATGGCGTCCGCCAGGCGGTCGAACTCGTCCACACTCGAGCGACCTCCGCCGCGCATGCGCTCGGTACTGCCGGCCCGCCTGGCCCGGATCGCCAGAACATCCTTGTGGGCCCGCGCCTCCTTGAGCTGCTCGGTCTGCTCGACGACGGTCTGACGCTGCATCGCTAGTTCGGCCTCGGCCGCCTCGATCTTCTGAACCCACACATCGATGGCGACCCGGTGCTTCGCCTCGAAACGCAGGGCCACCTCGACCGTCTCTTCGTCGCCGATGCCCTGCGCCTGGACCGCACGACGGTGGCAGTCGTCGGCCTGCTTCACTTCGCGCTCGTGCGCCAATCGGAGCTTCTTCACCTGCTCCTCGAGGAGCGGGACCTGGGACTTCGTCTCGATCAACTCCTCGCGCATACCATCGAGGAGTTTCTCGACGTCCTCGCGGCTCGCGTCACCGGACTTGCCCTCCAGGGCTTCGAGCGCCGATTCGATGGCGTCTTTCAGCTTCTTGAACATGCCATGATTCTAACGCCGAGCTTGTCCCGGTGGAACCCGCCCGGGTACCATGGAGTTGCAGTCATCGGGTCGGGGATCGACCGACTCCGCTACGGCGCACCAGGGTTCCGAGGCCGGAATGAGACATGCGAGACATCGATATTCTGACCGCTGACACGGCCAGCCAGGGCCAGCGTGTCGAGGTATACCCGGTCGAGGGAATGCACTGCGGAGCGTGCAGTTCGGCGGTCGAGCGCGCCCTCAACCGGGTAGAGGGTGTCGAGGCCGCCGTGAGCCTCCCGGCTGAGACGGCGAGCGTCCGTTTCGTCGAAGGGAACGTCGCCTTCGAGGTTCTCGAGCAGGCCGTGGCCGATGCGGGCTTTCGGCTCGTGGCCCCCAGGCCTCACGAGGACCGGGCGGAGCAAGAGCGTGAGCGCCTGCGGCGGGACGCCGAGAAGGTCGCTGTCGCGCGACGGCGCATGCTCGTGGCGTGGGCCCTCACGATCCCGATCATGGTCTGGATGATCCCCGAGATGTTCTTCGGCACCCCCTGGCCGAGCGCCGCCGCGTTTCATGTCGGCCTGGTGATGCTGGCACTTCCCGTGCTCCTGGGGCCGGGGCGGGAGACGATGGTCAACGGACTGCGCTCTCTCTGGAATCGCCGTCCCAACATGGACAGCCTGATCGCGCTTGGAGCGGGAGCCGCCGTGTTGACCGGCCTCGCCGCGCTCCCTCACCATTTCGGCGCCGGCCCCATGATCATGAACTACGCGGGCGTGGGCGCGATGATCATGGCCATTCACCTGACGGGCCGGTTCGTAGAGACGAAGGCTCGCGGACGGACGTCGGCAGCGATCCAGAAGCTGCTCTCCCTGGAGGCGCGGACGGCCCGGTTGGTCCGCGACGGCCAGGAAATCGAGGTACCGATTTCCTCGGTCGTGGTGGGGGACCTGATGGTGGTCCGCCCGGGAGAGAAGATCCCCACGGATGGCGTCGTCGAGTCGGGCCTCAGCGCGGTAGACGAATCGCTGGCCACCGGCGAATCGATGCCCGTGGACAAGACGGCGGGCGATCCGGTCATCGGCTCCACGGTGAACCGGCAGGGCCTGCTGCACGTGCGCGCCACGGGAGTGGGCGAGAACACGTTTCTGGCAAGCGTCGTCCGGATGGTCGAGCAGGCCCAGGGCAGCAAGGTACCGATCCAGGAGTTCGCCGACCGTGTGACCGCCGTGTTCGTTCCGATCGTGCTGGCGATCTCGCTTGCCACCCTGCTCGGCTGGCTCGTGTTTCCGGGGTTCTTTCACGCAGTAGTCGAGCGGGCCGCGGCGGTCGTTCCGTGGGTGCAGCCTGACCTTGGACGGATCTCCCTGGCCTTTTTCGCGGCCCTCGCCGTGCTGGTCATCGCCTGCCCGTGTGCGCTCGGCCTGGCGACCCCTACCGCGCTGATGGTCGGCACTGGATTGGGGGCCGAGAACGGCATCCTGATCCGCGATGGGGCGGCCATCCAGACACTCGAGGGGGCCGATGTCGTCCTGTTCGACAAGACGGGGACGGTGACCCTGGGGGAGCCGTCGGTGACCGATGTCATGGCAGCGCCCGGTGGGTCGGAGGAGGAGGTGCTCCGCCTGGCCGGCTCGGTCGAGCACGGCTCCGAACACCCCCTCGGCCAGGCCGTGGCGAGCGCGGCATCGGACAGGGGCCTCTCCCTCTCTCCACCGCTCGAGTTCCGGGCTCATATCGGACTCGGGGTCTCCGGTGTCATCGACCGGGTCGTCGTGCTTGTGGGCAGCGATCGCCTGATGCGGGAGCACGGCGTCGACGTGGGTCCGCTGGCTGAGGCCGCTGGCGACCTCGAGTCCCGTGGCCGCACGGCCATGTTCGTGGCCTCGGGTGGTCAGGTCGCGGGCGTGGTGGCGGTGGCCGACCGGATCAAGGACGACAGTCGGCGGGCGATCCAGGACCTGTCTGCACTTGGCTTCCGCACCGTCATGCTCACGGGCGACAACGCGCGCACCGCCCGGGCCGTGGCCGACGAGGTCGGCATCGACGACGTCAGGGCGGGCCTGCTTCCCGACGGAAAGGTGGAAGTGATCCGGGAACTCCAGGCGGCCGGCCACGTGACCGCCATGGTAGGCGATGGAATCAATGACGCTCCGTCACTGAAACAGGCCGACGTGGGCATCGCGATAGGCACCGGCACGGACATCGCGATCGAGGCGGCGGACATGACCCTCGTGCACGGCAGCCTGACCTCGGTCGTGCGGGCGGTCATGCTGTCACGCGCCACGTTCCGGAAGATCCGGCAGAACCTGTTCTGGGCCTTCTTCTACAACACGATCGCCATTCCAGTGGCGATTCTCGGCCTGCTGCACCCGATCCTCGCCGAGGCGGCGATGGCCCTGAGCTCGATCACCGTGGTCACCAACGCGAATCGCCTGCGCGGCGCCCGCCTCGACCCCTGGAAGCCTGTTGAACCGGCCGGCTAGTTCCGGCCGGTAGCTTCCCTCGCCCGCACGGCCTCCGACTCCAGCATGTTGTCGTGCATCGCATACTCCGGATTGCCAGCGGTCAGGCCCGCCGGAAGGGCATCGAGGAACATCGTGTACGCAGCCTGCTGGGCGGCGGTGTCACCCCGGAGCCCTGCAGAGCGCGCTTTCAGGGCGAAAGCGAGCAGGTGCTGGCTGTCCACCGCAAGCATCAGGTCCGCCTCCTGATCCGCCGCGTCCGGATCGTCCAGGACGAGGTTCAGAAGTCCGAGGTGAAAGCGCGCATCCAGGTCGATCTCGGCGGGAGGCAGCATTCCGTACGCCTGGATGGCCATGGTGGCGAACTGCTGCGCCTGCGCCTCGTTGCCGGCCTCGTCCTCTCGCATCACGCGGTCGAACAGCCGGTCGGCCGCCTGGCGCGGAGACATGGAGCCCAGGTCGACGCCCCCGGGTCCGGCGGCGGGGGCGCTCGTCACGGGCGTACCGTCCGGGTTCACTCGCTCCGCCACCGGCAGGGCGCCGGTCGGCGGCATGTCGCCCACGCGAACCGCGGTCTGTCCCTGGATGAACATGGTGAGAGCGATGGCGAACGCGACCAGAGCCAGCCCGGAAAGAACCCACGGAAGGTACGCGGTTGCGCCCTTGGCCGGTCGGTGGCCGGTAGGCTCACCACACTCGGCGCAGAACATGGCCTTCGGCTCGAGACCCTTGCCGCACTTGGAACAGCGGGCTCCGCCTACGCCACCGGATTTTTTACGTACCTCGGCTCCGCACTTCGAGCAGAACCTTCCGTTTTCGTCGCTACCGCACTTCGGACACCGCATCTCCACTCCTGTTCTTGTTCAGGCCCCGAACTTGCCGAGCCGGCCAGCCCTGGCCGCCGCCAGCGGCATGAGCTCACACCCGCGGATCGTCCCGAGCGCACCACGCGCACATTCCGACTCACCCAGGCCCGCCGTCCCCTCGCTTCGGTGTCCCCGACCGGGACCACCGTGCAGGAGAAACGGTACCGGGTGCCAGCTGTGACTCTTCATCTTCGCCGGTGTCGAGTGATCGCCCGTAATCAGCGTCACCCCGATGCCGGTTTCTCTCAAGGCGGGCAGAACTTCGTCCACTCGCTCGATAATGTCCACTTTTCGCCGAAAGTCACCGTCTTCTCCCGCCTTGTCCGTTCCCTTCACGTGCAGGAAGAAGAAGTCGTAGTCGTCGATCCGCTCCTCCAGCGCCGGAAGCAGGGCGCCCGGGTCGTCATCCACCGCCACGGCGTCCATCCCCACCAGTCTCGCGACGCCGCGGTACATGGGGTACGCGGCCATGGCGAGCGAACGCATCCGGAACACGTCCGGAAAGAGAGGCCAATCCGGCAGGGTCGCGAATCCCCGCAGGAGAACCATGTTGGCGCGGGGTTGGCCGGACAGAGTCTCGGGCACCCGGGCCAACCACTCTCGCGCGATGCGCGCTGCGCGGTCCGACGACGGGGAACCCGCCACCACATCCAGCGGGGCCACTCCCGTCACGCCCGGATCAGTGTCCTCGATATCCGCATCCGTGGCTTCCTCGGGCCGCAGCACGAGCAGGAATCGATGTTCCTTCACGGGCCTGACGAAGGTCTGCGCTCCGGCGACCCGGATGCCGTCGAGCAGGTCCAGGACCGGCTCGGCCTCCTCCGTCGCGATGCGACCGGCCCGTCGATCGGTGACCACGCCCTCCCCATCGACGGTGCACAGGTTTCCGCGCACCGCGACGTCGCCCGGTTGCAGCGGAAACTCCACGCCGAGAGCAGCGAGGGCTCCGCGACCGACCCTGTACCGCAGTGGATCGTACCCGAACAGGGCCAGGTGACCGGGACCACTGCCGGGGGTCACGCCCGTGGCGACCGGCACGTGGAGCCCCGCATCGCCGCCGGCGAGCAGCGCGTCCATGTTGGGCGTACGGGCCGTTTCCAGTTCGGTCAGTCCGCCTGGCTCGAGCGGCAGTCCGCCGACTCCGTCGAGCACCAATAGCATGATCTTCTCGCCCGTCGGTTGCGCGAGCGCTGCGACATCGGTGAGATCCACGGTTCCTCCGGTGATTTCGGGCGCGTTCTCCGTCCACCCTTCCGACCTGCACCGAGCCGAACATATCGCGTAGGAGCAAGCGGTTCCAGAACACGCCGAAACGGGGCCGAAAGCTTGCATCAGGAAGCGTCAGGCCGCATAACCAAGTGCTCGTGTGAGGCCGGAACAGGACCCGGCGCATCTGAGGCCGAGGAGGTCACATGCTCGCTTCCCGAACAACGACATGGCTCGCGACCGGGATGGTCGCAGGAGTCCTGGCTGCGTGCGCGTCCGGATCCGGGAGCCAGGGCATCAGCCGCGGACCGTCCAACAATGCGACGGTCGTGCGGGTAGCCGCTCCGCCGGACACCGTGATGCAGAGGGCGTGGGAGGTACTTCGCAACGACGGTATCCAGCCGCGATGGTTCTCACGGTCGGCGGCCGACTCCAGCAACGTCGCGAAGATGGAATCCGACTGGATTTACGTCCCGCGGGTGCTGGACTCAGCAGCCTTCGGCTCGCTTTCCGAGCCCGAGAAGTACGTGAAGATGCTCCTGTGGGCGGAGCCCGAGCGCGGCGGTACGCTGCTCTACGTCGAGGCCCTGTACAATCCGATGTCCGAGCCCACCGAACCGGTGCAGTGGGGGCTCATGCGACCCGTGCCGGGCGCGCACCCCGCCTGGCAGTACGTGGATCGGTTCGCGCGGGACCTGATACGTCGGCTCGAGGCCGGGGACGAAGAGTCGTCCGGAGACTGAACGAGGAAACGGACCATACCGATAGACCGTGAGACCCGAGCCGCGCTCGAACTGGAAGGACTTTCGAAGCGGTTCGGGTGGAACTGGGCTCTGCGCGACGCCAGCGTTCGCGTGGAGGCCGGAACGACTTTGTGCCTCGTCGGGCCGAACGGAGCCGGGAAGACCACGCTCCTGAAGCTCGTCGCGACCTTGTTGCGCCCATCAGGGGGCGACGCCCATGTGATGGGGCACTCTCTTCGGAATGATCCGGACGAGATCCGGAAGCGTACCGGCCTTCTCACCGTGCGCGGGTTCCTGTACGACGACCTGTCTGCCGCCGAGAACCTCCATTTCACCATGCGGATGGCGGGCCTCAAGCCGAGGCGCGAGGTGATCGCCCGCGTGCTCGAGAGGATCGGCCTCGCCGAAGTGGCGGACAACCGCATGAGGACGTTCTCCACCGGAATGCGGAAGCGGCTGGCGCTCGGCCAGCTGCTGGTACGCCCCATCGAGGTCGCGCTGATGGACGAGCCGTACTCGGGCCTCGATTCGCAGGGCATGCGACTCGTCGATGAGGTCGTCGCCGACTTCAAGGCGGCCGGGACCACGGTCCTGCTGGCCTCGCACCAGGACGGTGAAGCGGTGCGCGAAGCCGAGAAGACAGGAATCCTGCGCAAAGGTCACCTGGAGATTCTCCCCGAGTCCGAGCCCCTGAGCCGCCACCTGTCGGTGGGTGGCCCGGCCGGCGCACCGGAGGTCGACTGATGTCCGTCCTCCATCGGGCCTGGGCCATCGTGTGGAAGGACCTCCTCATAGAGGCTCGCACCAAGCAGAGCTTCAATGCCATGGTGTTCTTCGCCGCACTGGTTCTGTTCATCTTCAGCTTCGCTCTCGGCCCGGACACGGAGCTGCTGCAGGAGGTGGCCGGCGGTCTGCTGTGGGTCGGAATCGCCTTCACCGGACTGCTGTCGCTCAGCCGCACGTACCAGAACGAAGAGACCAGCGGGGGCCTGGAGGGGCTGCGGGCCTACCCAGGTGACTCCCGTGCGATTTATCTTGGTAAGTTGCTTGGCAACATCGTGTTGCTGCTCCTGGTCGAGGCCGTGTTGATTCCGGCGGCGGGGATTCTGTTTCAGGCGAACCTGTGGCCGCACGCCCTCGGGCTGGCGGCCGTTTCGGTCCTGGGCACGATCGGGTTCTCCCTGGTGGGCACCTTCTACTCGGCGCTCACCGTGAACCTGAGGGCTCGCGAGGTCATGCTGCCGCTGCTGCTGTTTCCCGCACTGGTGCCGGTGCTGCTGGGGGCGGTAAACGCGACCACGCTGATCCTGGAGGGAGACCTGATGGGAGAGGCCGTGGTGTGGCTTCGAGTGCTGGGCGCGTTCGACATCATTTTCTTTGTGATCTGTATCTGGATTTTCCCGATCGCTCTGGAGGAGTGAAGTGGGAGTCAAGTCAAACATCGAGAAGGTCCTGGGCATTCTCGCCCTCGTGACCATGCTGGTCGGCAGCTACGTCGGCCTGGCCATCGTGCCGGCGGACGCCGCCCAGGGCAACGTGCAGCGGTTGATGTACGTGCATGTGCCCGCAGCGTGGCTCGCGTTTCTGGCGTTCTTCGTCGTATTCGTGATGAGCGTCCTGTACCTCATACAGCGGGACGACCGCTGGGACAGGGTGGCTGCCAGCTCGGCCGAAATCGGAGTGGTATTCACGGTCCTGACTCTCCTCCTGGGCATGATGTGGGGTAAGCCGACGTGGGGCGTGTTCTGGACCTGGGACCCCAGGTTGACGACCACGGCGATCCTCCTCGCCATCTACGTCGGATACGGGGCGCTGCGCAGTTTTGCGGAGGACGGTGAGAAGAGGGCTCGCTGGTCGGCGATCGTGGGAGTGATTGGATTCGCCAACGTCCCGATCGTCTACATGTCGGTCACGTGGTGGCGCACGCTCCACCAGCCGCCGTCCAGTCCACGCAGCGTGGACCCGGACATCCTGTGGACGCTGATGCTGAACCTGGCGGCATTCACGCTTGTTTATCTGTATCTGATGGTACGGCGGGTCCGCTACGCGAAGCTCGAAGGGGAACTTGAGAAGAGAATGGCGTACAATGCGTAAGTGGAGCGTGATCGGCGCAGTCTACGTCGTGGCCCTGATCCTGCTATGGGTCTATACGGGCCAGGTGGGCATGGAGAATCGCGGGTTCATCTTCGCGGGCTACGGACTCACCTGGGGCGCGCTCCTCTGGTACGCTTTCAGACTGGAATCAAGGGAACGAACGACGGCCCGCGCCGTTGAGTCGTTCGAAGTCGTTGGCGCCGGAGATTGAAGCTCCGAGGCAAACAAAAGGGACAATCCGTCACATGAACAAGTCCAAGAAGATATGGGCCGGGGTTGGTGTGCTCGCGATCATCGGTGGAATCGCTATGCTGATCGCCGGCGGACTGAGCAGCAATGTCGTCTACTTCCTTACCCCCAGCGAGCTCCGGGCGGAGTTGGCGGAGCGGGCCGATGAGATCGTGGATCAGCCCCTGCGGCTCGGCGGCCAGGTGAAGGCCGGATCGCTGACGTGGGACGCCGAAGCGCTCGACCTTCGCTTCGTGGTCGCTGACAGCCTGGGCGAGGTACCCGTGCGCAGCACCGGGGCGCCGCCCGCGATGTTCAAGGAAGGCATTGGAGTCGTGGTCGAGGGACGCTACACGCACGACGGCGTGTTCGAGTCCAAGAACCTGATGGTCAAGCACTCCAACGAGTACGAGCCGCCCCACGGTGAGAAGCCCGAGCAGATGTACGAATCTCTCATCAAGACGGACTGGTAGCGGCGAATGCTGAATCTCATCGGAAGCACTTCCATCGCCGCGGCGCTTCTCGGCGCCCTGGTGGTGACGATCACGGGCATCGTCGGCGGATTCACCCGGAAGCCGGGCTTGATTCGCGCGGCGCGGTACGGCTCGTACTTCGTGTTCGCCGCCATGTCGACGGCGTTCATCGCGATGGAGATCGCGCTCCTCTCCCACGACTTCAGCGTGTCCTACGTCGCGCGGGTCGGAAGCCGGGAGACGCCCACCTACTACACGGCCATATCGCTGTGGAGCAGTCTCGAGGGATCGATCCTGTTCTGGGGCTGGATACTCTCCGCCTACGGCGCGCTGGTGGCGTTCGTGAACCGGAAATCGGACTCCAGGCTGATCCCGTTCGCGCATGGAGTCATGGGCTTCGTGGGGCTGTTCTTCTACGGACTCCTCACCGGGCCGGCCAACCCGTTCGGTACCGTGTTTCCGGTGCCGGCCAACGGTCCGGGGCCCAATCCGCTGCTGCAGAATCACCCGCTCATGGGCCTGCACCCGCCGATGCTGTACCTGGGCTACGTCGGACTCACGGTCCCGTTCGCGTTCGCGATCGGAGCCCTGCTGAGCGGCAAGCTCGACGAAGAGTGGATCCGCCTGACGCGGCGCTGGACCGTCGCGGCCTGGGCCTTTCTCTCCGTGGGGATCGTGGGCGGCGCCTGGTGGTCCTACGAGGTGCTGGGCTGGGGCGGCTACTGGGCCTGGGACCC
The DNA here is from genome assembly GCA_023554435.1 of Gemmatimonadota bacterium. GTDB lineage: Bacteria > Gemmatimonadota > Gemmatimonadetes > Palauibacterales > Palauibacteraceae > Benthicola. Next base: position 18,127 of record JAMJQV010000373.1, read on the forward strand.
TGTGGAGAACGCGTCCTTCCTTCCCTGGCTCACGGCGACGGCCTTCCTCCACTCCGTGATGGTGCAGGAGCGGCGCGGAATGCTGAAGACCTGGAACCTCTCGCTGATCATCGGGACGTTCCTTCTCACGCTGTTTGGGACATTTTTGACCCGATCGGGCATTCTTGACTCAGTCCATGCGTTCACCGAGGGAATGATGGGCCCGATTTTCCTGGCCTTCATCGCCCTGCTCATGATCGTGTCCCTGGTCCTCATCGCCTGGCGCTCGGACCGGCTGCACGCGCCGGGATCGCTCGACGCCGTGGTTTCGCGTGAGAGCGCCTTCATCCTGAACAACCTGTTGTTCGTGGCTTTCACGTTCACCGTTCTGCTGGGAACGACCTTCCCCCTGCTGGTGGAGGCGATCAATGGAAACCGGGTGAGCGTGGGGCCGCCGTACTTCAACATGGTCTCCATTCCGATCGGCGTGCTCCTCCTGTTCCTGATGGGAGTGGGACCGGCACTGCCCTGGCGTCGGACGACTCCCGAGAAGATGAAGCGGGCCTTCCTGGTTCCGGTGGTCGCAGGACTCGCGGCTGGCCTGCTGGGCCTCGTTCTCGGTATCCGGAGCTTCTGGCCCCTGGTGACCTTCCTGTTTGCTGGCTTCGTCACGGCGACGATCGTCGAGGAGTTCAGCAAGGGAGTGAAGGCCCGGAGTCGGATCGCCGGCGTGTCGGCACCGGTCGCACTCGGGCAGATCCTGACGCGAAACAACCGGCGTTACGGCGGATACATCGTTCACTTCGGCATCGTGGTCATCATCGTGGCCCTCGCCTTCTCGGGTACGTATCGCTTCGAGCGCGAGGTGACGCTGCGGCAGGGTGAGCTGATGCAGCTGGGTGACTACGGGATCATGTTCGACGAGCTGTGGGCCGAAGAACAGCCACAGCGCTTCGTGGTCGGCGGCACCTTCAGCATCTTCCACCGGGGAGACGATGCGGGGACGATGCGCCCCCGGCTGAACTACTACCCGAACTCGGAGCAGCCCATCGGGACCCCGGAAGTCAGGTCCACCCTGAAGGAGGACCTGTACCTGACGCTGATGGCCTTCGACCGGGAAGAGGGGAGCCACGCCACCATCCGGGCGATCGTGAACCCGGCCGTCCCCTGGTTGTGGATCGGGGGCATGATCGTGGCGCTCGGGGGCATCCTGGCCGTGATGCCGCAGCGAGGCAGCGGCCGTCCGGCGGTGTCGGCAGTCGAGATCGCCCAGGAAGAGGAATCCGCGGGGCTCCCGGAGGAGTCCACCGCGGTGACCGTCTGATCGCAAACGGACGGATCTCAGCAGCCTGAGCAGAGACGATATGAAGAAGAAACAACTACGCTGGCTTCTCCCGCTGGCAGCCCTGCCGGTGCTGTGGCTGCTGTACTGGGGAATGGGCCGGGATACATACGTGCTGCCCTCCCCAATGGCGGGCCTGCAGGCGCCGGACTTCGAGCTCGTCACCTTCGAGGGAGATACCCTGCACCTGTCCGACCTCGATGGAAGGGTCGTAATTCTGAACTTCTGGGCGTCCTGGTGCATTCCGTGCCGGCAGGAGCACCCGGTGCTCGTGCGGACGGAGCGCACCTGGGACGACTCCGAGGTGATCCTCCTGGGTGTGGTCTATCAGGACACGCGCGCTAATGCCGAGCGCTTCCTGGCCGAGTACGGAGGCGAGTGGACGCATGTCCTGGATCCCTCGCAGCGCACGGCCATCGACTACGGGGTGTACGGAGTCCCCGAGTCGTTCTTCATCGGGGCAGACGGAACGATCTCCATGAAGAAGGTCGGTCCGCTCACCTGGGACCTGGTCCAATACCAGGTGGACTCGCTGCTTGCCGCGCCCCTGACCGCGGCAAACGCCGCCGGGGCGGGAGGCGCCCCGTGAGCCGGGTTCTCGCCCGGGTGATCACCCTGTTCGTGGTATTCGCAGCCGCCCCCCCCGCGGTGTCAGCCCAGGAAGTGGAACCTGAGGCCACCACCCCCGCGCCTCAGGCCGTGGAAGCGCCGGCGGAACAGGCCGACGACGATCGAAGCGCGCTCACGGACCCCGAAGAGGAGGCGCTGGACGCACTGGCCGCTGAGGTGGCCTCCGGGCTCCGCTGTCCGGTGTGCCGCAACCAGTCGATCGTCGAGTCCAACGCGGATCTGTCCCGCGAGATGCAGGCCGTCGTGCGTGACAGGCTCGCGGCGGGCGAGACCCCGGAGCAGATAGAAGCCTATTTCGTCAGCCGGTACGGAGAGTGGATTCTCCTCCGGCCACAGGCGAGGGGCATCAACCTCCTGGTCTACGGGTTGCCGCTGGTGGTGCTGGTGCTCGGTTTCTTCCTGGCCAGGAATCGTCTTCGCAAGTGGGCCAGCACCGGGAGTGACGGTGTTGCGGCGCACGGGCCCGCCGATCTGGCGGCCGAGGATGAGCAATGGCTGCGCGAGGCGATTCGCGAAGGCTGAGGGTTGACGGAACCTGACAGACATTCAGTGTAGTATTGGGGCTTGCGGGCGGACGGGTGTCGCCCACGTGAAAGAAGCGCCGTTGTACAGCAAGAGATTCGGAGCCTATGAACGCTGCCGCTAGAAAGCAGATCTTCTTCGACGCGCGAGCGCTCGATTCGTTCGACCAGTACCTGCAGGATGTCGAGCGTTATCCGCTCATCGAAGATCCGATGGAAGAACGAGAGATCGCGCGCAGGGCGCGAGCCGGTGATCGTGCCGCGGCGGAGCGGCTGGTCACGGCCAACCTGCGGTTCGTGATCTCGTACGTGAAGAAATACCAGGGGCGAGGTCTCAACCTCGCCGAGCTCGTGTGCATCGGGAACGAGGGCCTTCTCAAGGCCGTGAAGAAGTTCGATCCCGACAAGGGCGTGAAGTTCATCTCTTACGCCGTGTGGTGGATTCGGCAGACCGTGCTGCAGGCGCTGGCCGAGCAGACACGTTCCGTGCGCATTCCGCTGAACCAGAATTCGAATCTGGTCAAGCTGTCGCGCACCGAGACCGCTCTCACGCAGAAGCTGGGCCGGTCGCCGACCGATCGCGAGATCGCGGAGGAGATGAAAGAGCCCGTCGAGACGGTACGCGCCCTGCGTCGCGTGGCCTCCGCCGAGCTCAGTCTCGACGCGCCGCTCGACAAGTCGGACCGTGACAGCGCCTCGTTCGGGGAGCGTTTCTCGGGCGCCGACGAGGGAGACATCGAGATCGACGTCGAGGCCCAGGCCCGGCGCGAGTTCCTGGAAAAGATGTTCGAGAGCTACCTCACTGAGCGGGAGCGGAAGATCCTGGTCCTGTATTACGGCCTGGACGATGGCGAGGAGATGACTCTCGAGCAGATCGGTGAACTCCTTGGGGTGACCAGGGAGCGTATCCGGCAGATCCGCAACCGCGCCTTCGACAAGCTTCGAGGGTCGGAGCACGGCGACGCGCTGGAAGGATTCTGGCGGGCCAGCGCCTGATCGACGGCGGGCCGGCATTCGCGGTACGACGAAGAAGGGGCGGCCAATCGGCCGCCCCTTCTCTCATCCTGAAGGCGGGGCCTGTGCCCCTCGCAAGGTCTTCCACGGCCGGGCCAGCACGAAGAGGATCACGGTGAGGACGGCGCTGACCACGCACCACATGCACAAGGCATGCAGCACGAACAGCTCGATTGCGGTCAGGTAGGCGG
>JAMJQV010000374.1 GCA_023554435.1 Gemmatimonadota bacterium
AGTGAAGCTCGCGTGGATCGAGGTCCTGGTGATCGACGAAGCGGACCGCATGCTCGACATGGGGTTCATCGACGATGTGAAGGAGATCGTGGCGGCAACGCCACGGGAGCGGCAGACTCTGCTGTTTTCGGCCACGATGCCGGCCGGGATTACCGGGCTGGCCACGGACCTCATGCGCGATCCCGAGCGAATCAACGTCGGGCTGGAGTCCGCAGCAGAGGGCATTCGCCAGGTCGTGTATCCGGTGGACTGGCCCAAGAAGCACGAACTCCTGCTCCACATTCTCGGAAAGTGGACCACGGGCCAGGTGCTCGTTTTCACTCGCACCCGCGACACCGCCGGCTATCTGACCGGGTACCTGGAAAAGCGTGGCCTTCCCGTCGTCGGCATGCACGGGGCCATGCATCAGAGGGAGCGCGATCGCAACCTCAAGGCGTTCCGGGAATCTGAAAAGCGCATACTCGTCGCCACGAACGTCGCCGCCCGCGGGTTGGACATCAGGGGCATCGAGCACGTGATCAACTTCGACGCTCCGGAGGATCCCCGTGACTACGTGCACCGGGTGGGTCGGACCGCCCGAGGCGACGCGACGGGAGAGGCGTACACGCTGGTCGCTCCCAATGACTGGCAAGCCCTGAGACAGATCGAGCAGTTGACCGGTGAAGCGATTCCCCGGGAGTTCGTGGCAGGCTTCGAGCCGAGTTCTGCTCCGCCCGACGCGCATATCGCGGCCGCCGTTCCCGAGGAGGACGAGACCCCGGCGCCGGAGCGCTCCGCTCTCATGCGAGGGCGCCGGGGCAGACCTCGGCGGCGCTGACGGCAGGTACGATTACCGGCACGCCCGGACAAAGAATGCGAAGGTGCACGTGGGCCATTATCATACCGGGTCTTCGCGTATCAAGCCGGGTCTTCGCGGGTCCGTGTTCGGCTCCGGACGCGACTGACTCGCGCACACGTTACGCGGCCCCTCCGCCCGGGCCCCCAGAACCAAGAGTGAGACCATGATCGAGGAACTCTACACATCCAAGCAGGTCGAGCTGAGGAACCTCGCGCGTGAGCTGGCCGAAACGGTCATGCGACCCGTGGCGGCGAAATATGACGTCGAGCAGACGTATCCGTGGGAGGTGCAGCACGCGATCCGCGATGCCGGGCTCTCGGGGGTGTGGATTCCCGAGGAGTACGGGGGCATGGGAGGAGGCGTGCTCGACCTGTGCATGGTAGTCGAGGAGTTTTCGCGTGCGTGCGGCGGGATGGGCGTGGGGTTCGCCGTCAACGCGCTCGGGTCGTTCCCCATCCTCGTCGGCGGCACCGACGAGCAGAAGGAGCGCTGGCTGCCGGGTATCGCGGCGGGCGAGAAGCTCATCGCATTCGGTCTGTCCGAGAAGGACGCCGGTTCAGACGCCGGCGGAATGACCACCCGGGCGCAGAAGGACGAGAACGGGTACGTCCTGAACGGTGAGAAGAAGTGGAACACGGGCGGTTCCGTCGCCAGCTACAACACGATCTTCGCCGTAACGGAAGAGGGTCGAGGAGCCCGAGGTGTCTCCGCCTTCGTCGTCGAGAAGGACACGCCCGGCTACTCGGTCGGCAAGCACGAGGACAAGATGGGCATCCGGTGCGTACCCGTGGTGGAGATCCACCTCGACGAGTGCCGGATTCCGGCTGAGAATCTGCTCGGCGGCCAGGAAGGCAGGGGATTCAAGCACGCGATGATTACGCTGGACCGGGCGCGACCCGGGGTGGCTGCCCAGGCCGTCGGCCTGGCGCAGGGAGCGCTCGACCTGACGCTCGAGTACACGCACGGTCGCAAGCAGTTCGGGCAGTCGATCAGCTCGTTCCAGGGGGTTCAGTGGATGCTGGCCGACATGGCGACCCAAATCGAGGGCGCCCGTCAGCTCGTGCACGCGGCCGCCCGGACGATCGACTCCGGCGTGAAGAACATCACGCGCATGTCGGCGATGTGTAAACTCCTGGCCACCGATGTCGCCATGAAGGTGACCACGGAGTGCGTGCAGCTGTTCGGCGGCTACGGCTACTGCAAGGACTACCCAATCGAGAAGTACATGCGGGACGCCAAGATCACCCAGATTTACGAGGGCACCAACCAGATTCAGAGGCTGGTGATCGCGAGGGCTCTCATGCGGGAGGCCGCGAGCGGCAAGTAGGCGATCGGCAGCTGCGACCGCCACCTCGTCCGGTCAGCTGAAATGGAGACCCCGGTCGCAACCCATGCGGCCGGGGTCTCGTACGTACTGATATGAAGAAGACCACCGACGGGGGGCACCTGAGCCCTGACGCGGCGGCTCGACAGGCCTTGCGAGTGGCACTTGCCGAGGTCCTGGTCGTGGCCGAGAACTGGCGCCACGTCCACCTGGACGCAAAGCCTGGCGTCGACATGGCCGAGGCGGCGGAGATCCTGTCGGAGATACTCAGGGTGTTGGCCGCGAGGGCCAGGGGCGCGCTCGATGTCGACGGGGCGAACGTGGATGTGCTGGTGGAGTGGGCCCTGGCGGACATCGCGGACGATCTCACCTAGAAAGCAGAAGACCTCCCCGGGCCACGCCCGGAGAGGTCTTCACGGTTGGTCCGTCTCGACCGGCAGTCAGCTGCCCGGCGGAAAGTCCTTCAGCATCTTCTCCATCGCATCGTCGATCAGCTGCTGGCGCTGCTCCGGCGACCGACCCGGATCGATCGCGGCCGTGGCCGTGCCCGTCCACACCAGGTTCTTCGTGGCGACGTCGAAGAATCCGACGATCAACGTGCCCTCTTCCCACACGTTCTCCGTCGTAGTGCTCATCCCCATGCCGCCGTAGCCGCCCCACCCGTAGCCACCCCAACCGTACCCGCCGCCCCAGCCGGTGTTGACGGTGTTGTACGAGCGACGCTCGGCGCTGGTGCCCTGGTACCCGACGGCCATGTCGGGATTGGTGTCGTTCTTCTGGAAGCCGCGGGCCGCGAGCGCCCCGTCGATCGAGGAGCGCACGCGACCATCCGTGATGGCATCGATGTCGTCGCCCTCGGTATCGAGCCACGTGTAGGTCGAGTACTGCGTGAAGTCGACCGCCGGATCGTAATCGACCGTCGTCGAGATGCCGCTACAGGCAGCCAGGACGAAGGCCGCTCCGATGGCGAGCAGAGCTGAATTGCGCACGTTCCGTCTCCTTGATGATCACGCTCGTGTCTGGAAGCGACAACCTACTCCGCCGCCGTCGGGTGAGCTACTTGGTACGCCACGCCCCGGGGAGGGGTCCGCCTGCTGATCTCACCGGATCTCTACGGCAGTGGAAGCCGGGTCACCCGGTCCCCTCCAATACGGATCCGCCAGCCTGTCAGCCCGTCGCCGAATCGGTACCCGAATCCCAGCCGCGGCACCCGGATGAACCAGATCTTGGGGGCCAGGTCGCGAAAGCCGATGGTGGC
>JAMJQV010000375.1 GCA_023554435.1 Gemmatimonadota bacterium
GCTCAGCGGGACGGCCAGCATTCCGCCGCCCGACAATACCTCGTGGAACATCGGGGGCACCGAGAACGGACACGTCGTCAACGACGGAACGTTCACCGTCACGACCACCAACAGCTTCTGCGCGTCGGACGGGGAATTCACCGGCACGTTCACGGCGGACACGCTGGTTGCGACGTTCGACGAGGTGCGGGGGCCCGACTGGACGGCCGAGCAGGAAGAGGAGTGCGGGGCCCCGGAATCCGGCGGCTTCACCCTGATCAAGCAGTAGGGCCGCCGGAGGGCGAACTGTGGCGTCCTATCCCGACGTGTGGCCCTCACGAGACAGTCACGGTCGGACGTGCCGCCCTGAATGGACTGACCTGCAGTCACTTGCGGAGTGGCCGCCATCGGAATGAGTCTTGCACTGTACCACGTGCTGGAGCCCGCTCTGGCGCGGGCGGTATGGCACTCTGACTGGAGCTGGAAAGTGCGACGGACCCTTCTTGCATTGACGGCCGCATTGCTGCTCGGGGCCTGCGATTCGGGCGATCCCGAAGGTCCCGGAAGCCTGTCGATTCTGCTGACGGACGCCCCCGGCGACGTCGAGCAGGCCATCGTCACGATCGAACGGATCGAGATCGTAGGGGGATCCGGCGGTCCTCGCGTATTGCGCGACACGCCGTGGACCGGCGACCTGGCGCTCCTCACGAACGAGTTCGTCACGCTGGTCGACGGCTACGTCCTTCCGCAGGGCAGCTACGCGCAGCTGCGGCTGGTCATCTCGGAGGCCTGCATCTCGGTGGAGGCCGACGGGGGACCGAACGAGGTGTATGCCTCCACCGCTGCTTTTGCCCCGGAGTGTGACGGAACGCTCACCGGCGACCTGCAGATGCCGAGCTTCTCGCAGACCGGCATCAAGGTGATCTTCCAGGGCGCGATCTCGGTGGACAGCGATCAGACGATCGTCCTCATCGACTTCGACGTGGAGGAGAGCTTCGGAAAGCAGGCCGGCAACTCCGGCCGGTGGGTCATGAATCCCACGATCCACGGCGTCGAGATCACCTTCTCGGGCACCGTGAACCTCACGGTCGAGCTGGCCAGCGGCGTGACGCTCCCCGATCCGCCCACGTTCGTGGACTTCACGGCCTCATTGAGCGGTGAGGATCTGGCGCTCGAGGCCGACGGCACCGCCTCGTTCCTGTACGTGGTGCCGGGTCCCTACCAGCTGGACCTGGTTCCTCCGACCGGGTGGACGATCACGACCACGCCCACGCCTCTCCCGCTCGACCTGGCGCTCGAGTCCGGCGAGGTGGAGAACGTGACGATCACGCTGGAGAGCCTGACCGAAGTCCCCTGAATCCCGCTGGCGGGCGGTCCTACCTCGGGGCCGCCCGCAGCTCCTCGATTACGCCCGCGTCCACCCAGTAGTTGTCCCCGTTGCCGTTGAAGAACAGCATCGACCCGTCGGGTGACACGATCGGGCAGATCCCGGCCACGGAGTTGATCCGGTCGCCCAGATTGAGCGGCTCTTTCCACCCTCCACCGTCATCCGCGAAGCTGATCCACAGGTCCGCGAATCCGTGATTCTCCTCGTGGCCGAACCGGGTGAACAGCAGGTAGCTGCCATCCGGGGCTATGAACGGCATGGCCTCGTCCGCGTCGCTGTTGATCGGAGCTCCGAGGCTCTCCGGCTCGAGGTAGTCGCCTTCCACCAGCCGCGACACGTAGAGCTCGCCCCGGCTCGGCACGTACAGGCTGCCGTCGGCCGCGACCGAGAACTGCCAATGAAGGTCGACGGTGTTGGGGCCTCCAACCACGATCTCGGGCTCGGTCCATCCGTCTTCGGTACGGGTGACGAACCAGATTCGTTCCGCGCCGCCTTCTTCCTCGCCCGGCGCCGCTCGTCCGGAGAGGAAGTACAGGCGGCTGCCGTCCGGCATGAAGATCGGCACGTCGTCGCCCCAGCCCAGCTGTGTGAACGACACCGGCGCGGGCTGGGTCCATTCCCCCTCCACGAGGCGGGAATGCATGATCAATCCCTGCGAATAACCGGTCTCCTGCGTGGCGATCTGAGAGGACCAGTAGGCCTCGTCCATGTCCGGGGCGAACGCGATCGTCCCGTGCTGGAACCTGTGCGTGGACACGATGTCGAGCGCGAACGGGACTGGATCGGCGCCCGCGGGCGGGGGAGCCTGTCCCATGAAGTCGCCCGCCAGGGTCGGGAAGTGCCGGTCCTCGGTGTCTGCCCCGGCCTTCGCGAGGAACTTCGCCATCTCATCGCGCTTCACCCACACGGCCGTGTTGAAGGCGGTTTCTCCGCTGAGACTGCGGGCGTCGATGTCCGCCCCCTTCTTGAGAAGAAGCCGGGCCACGTCTTCCCGTCCGAGTTCAGCCGCGTAGTGAATGGGAGTCCGGCCGTACCGGTCGACCTCGTTGGGGTCGAAACCCTCGTCCAACAGACGGGAGACGACCGCTGACGAGCCTCCCTGGCTGGCGGAGTGGAGCAGGGAGCCGTCGTTCTCGTTCCGCAGGGCCAGGTCCACTCCGGCGTCCACACACAGGTTGAACAGGCGATCGAGGCCTTTCTCGGCCGCGAACATCGCCAGGTACTGCGCCTCCACGCTGCCGGCCGGCGGGAGCTCGGCACCCTCGTCTAGCAGCAGGTTCACCAGGTCCCCGAAGCCGCGCCACGCGGCCAGGTCGAGCGGAGACTCCCCGCCCTCGTCCCTGAGGTTCACCTCGGCGCCCGCATCGATGAGTACCCCCGCCATTCCAACGTTGCCCGTCTCGCGGGCCACGATCAGGAGTGGGCTACGGCCCCAGTTGTTACGGATCTCGAGGTCGGCTCCGCTGTCGATCAGGAGCTGGCCTGCCTCGAGCCTGCTGCGCCAGGCGGCGTAGTGGAGGGGCGTCTCGCCGTCCTCCTCGCGGGCGTCGATATCCGCTCCCGAGTCGAGGAGGAACACGACGACCTGCCGATGCCCGTACGCGGCGGCCAGGTGCAGCGGAGTTCGGTCGCTGTCATCGGTCTCGTGAACCAGCCGCGCGTCGGCCGTGACCAGCGCCGTGACGGTCTCGAGGTTGCCCTCGCGGGTCGCGTCGAATACGGACTGGGACCGAAGCGGTGAAGCGGCAGCGACGGCGGCAAGAAACACGAGACAAGCAGACAACCGGATGACCGGGCGACGGTTCACGATCCGGCTGACGTTCGAATCCAACATCATCCCCCTCCCGCGCGGCGGGGAGCCGCGCGTCATC
>JAMJQV010000376.1 GCA_023554435.1 Gemmatimonadota bacterium
GGACCTCGAGAAGCGCGGGAATCCCTACGGAAAGCCCTCTCGCAAGCGGGCGGCCTGGATCGAGGCGTTGAACGAGACCGGCGGCGAGGCCGATGTCGCTAGCGACGGCGAACGCGGCGTCCGGACGCTGGCTCCCGGAGACAAGACCGACCATCTGTTCTTTACCGACAGCTGTGCCGCGTACGACCCACGCATTCAGGAGACGGCGTGTGCCTTCGCGCGGGTCATGACTGCCGCAGGTGCAGACATCGGAACGCTGGGCAAGGACGAGGTGGATTCGGGCCACGAGGTCCGCCGCCTGGGAGAGGAAGGGCTGTTCGAAGAACTGCGCGACACCAATCTGGAGGCGCTGGGCGCGCGCGAGTTCCAGAGCGTAGTAACGACCGACCCGCACGCCTTCAATGCTCTGACCCATTCGTATGGGCTGGAACAGCCGGTTCGCCACTACAGCCAGGTGATGGCGGAGTTGCTGCGGAACGGCAGACTGGATCTGCAGGCCCCCGGGGACGACCGAGTCTACACCTTCCATGACCCCTGCTATCTGGGTCGCCACAACGGCGAGTACGAAGCGCCACGCGAGGTCCTGGATCGGTTGGGACTCCGTACGGTCGAGATGGAGCGAAGCCGGAACCGCAGTTTCTGCTGCGGTGGTGGGTCGCTCTATCTGTTCTACGAGGGCGAGGGCGAGAGCCGCATGGGCGAAGTGCGGGTCGCGATGGCGGAGAAGGCTGGAGCGCAGGTGGTCGTGACCGCCTGCCCGTTTTGCCTGATCAACCTGGAGGACGCGATCAAGACCACGGGTCGCGATGGCCGCATGGAGGTAGTGGACCTGGCCACACTGGTGGACCGCTCACTGTCCACGCCCGCCGCCGCACCCGCCATGGCGATCGCCGGCGGTCAGGCGACGCCCGGTCCGTAGACCGACTGAACGGAGGATACGTGGAAATCATCGTTTGCATCAGGCGCGTGCCCGACCTCTCGGAGACGGAAATCGAGATCGGCCGCGATGGAGTCTCGCTGGCCGACGACGATCTGGACTACGACGTCAACGAGTGGGACAACTTCGCCATCGAAGCGGCCGTTCGACTGAAAGAGGAACACGGTGGCCGGGTCACCGCGATGACGGTGGGCGACGAGGAATCCGAGGACGTGCTGCGACGGGCGCTGGCCATGGGAGCCGACGAGGCCGTCCACCTCATGGACGACGCCTTCGACGGATCCGATGCCCTGGGCACCGCGACCATCCTCCACCGGGCGATCGCCGATCGGCCGTACGACCTCATCCTCACGGGTGCCATATCCGGCGACGAGGCACGTGGTCACGTCGGGCCGATGCTGGCCGCGATGCTCGACATCCCGATGGTCGCCCTGGCCACGGAGCTGTCCGTGGAGGGTGGGACCGTCACCGTCCAGCACGAGGTCGAAGGAGGACTCGAGCGAATCACGCGTATGGCCCTCCCGGCGCTGGTGACGGTTCAGACGGGTCTGAACGAGCCGCGATACGTGTCGATCCGCGGGATTCGGAAGGTGTCGGGGATGGAGATACCCGTGCTGGGGGCCGGGGACCTGGATCTGGAAGGCTCACAGGTGGGGGTCGCATCCTCGGCCGTCACGGTCGAGGAGATCTTCCTGCCGCCTCGAGGCGGGGGCGCCGAGATGCTGGAGGGCAGCGAGGAGACGGTGGTCCAGAAGCTCGTGGAGCGGCTCCAGCAGGAAGGGGCGTTCTAGCCATGCGAGAGATCTTCGTGGTTGTCGAGCGCTCCAGAGACGGCCTTGCTGAGTCGGCACTGGAGCTCCTCACGGCGGCACGCGGCCTGGGTGAAGCAACGGTATCCGCCGTCCTCATGGGCGCGGACGTAGCCGATCTCGCGTCTGAGGCGGCGCAGTGGTTCGACAGCGTCTATGTCTTTGAGGACCCCGCACTCGAGCACCCGGATGGAGACCTTCAGGCACGCATCCTGGCCCCGCTCATCGATCGGGAGAAGCCGCTCGTCACACTCTTGGCGCACACCAATACGGGTCTCGAGCTGGCTCCCATGCTGGCGGTGCGGGCCGGCACCCCCCTGATCGCCGACGCGATGGACATCGAGTCGAGTGCGGCAGGAGACTGCGAAGCGGGTGTGGAGTGCATTCGAGCCGTCCGTTCGGTTTTCGGCGGCAAGGTGCAGGCGCGTGTCTCGGCCATCCCGGCTGAAAACGGCGTCATGATCAGCGTACGCCCCGGGGCGTACACGCCTCCGGATATGGCATCCGGGGCCGGCGGGGCCGTGCATTCGGAGACCATTCCCGAGGGGGTGGCGCCACGCCGTCAGTGCGTGGAGACCGTCCCGCCCGACCCGGGCGCCGTGGACATCAGCCAGGCGGAAGTGCTGGTAGCGATCGGTCGGGGGATCGAGGATGAGGAGAACCTCGAGGACCTGCACTCCCTGGCCGACGCGATGGGGGCGGAGGTAGCCTGCACGCGGCCGGTGGTCGACAGGAAGTGGCTGGAAAAAACCCGTCAGGTGGGTACCTCGGGAGTCACCGTCAAACCGCGCGTGTACCTGGCGCTGGGGATCAGCGGGTCGTTCCAGCACCTGGGCGGAGTCAAAGGCGATCCCTTCATCGCGGCGATCAATACAGACCCGGCGGCGCCGATCTTCGGCGTGGCGGACGTGGGAATCGTCGGCGACATCCTGGACCTGATCCCGCTCCTGGAAGAGAAGATCCGGGAGCGCCGAGGCTAGATAGAGGATAGCGACATGGATTTCGGACTGAGCAAGGAACAGAAGGACATCCAGAAGGCTGCCCGCCGGTTCGCGAAAGGCGAGTTCGACCGTGAGCTGGCACTGGAGCTCGAAGAGAAGCACGAGTTTCCGACGGAGATCTGGAAGAAGGCGGCGGACGAGGGCTTCATCGGTCTGCACTATCCGGAAGAGTACGGCGGCTCGGGATACGGGGTGATGGAGAACACGCTGGTGGTGGAAGAGTTCTGCCGGC
>JAMJQV010000377.1 GCA_023554435.1 Gemmatimonadota bacterium
AGGGCAGGGACGAACGTGGTGTCGTACCAGACCTCGTTGCCTTCCGTGTCATGCACGGGGGCTTCCACGCGCGAGATCTCACCCGCCTTGGCCCGGTCCAGACCCTCGACCAGCGGCGCCCGCATCGATTCGGGATAGAACTCGGGGGGATACGTCTTCCCGTAGTAGCTCTCGACATCCGGAATCTTGAGCCTCCGCCAGCCCGCGGCGCTCATGTACCGTATGTCGATGAAGTAGAGGACGAGAAGCGTGACGGCCGGAAGCAGGTGCACCCCTGCGTGCGACCATGCGACCCTCGCCCGGTTCTCGCGCGAGTCGATGACTTCCAGGACCGACCACAGAACGAGTGCGACGAATACCGTCGCGAAGCCGAGGTGCGCGAGGAAAGCGAGGGCCGCGCTGACCGCGTAGATCGCGCCTGCACGCATGCCTCCGCCTGCGATCCACCTGCGAAACGCGCCATAGGCCGCCAGCGTGAAGAACACGAGATACCCGTAGCCCCGTGCCTCGGACGAATAGTGAATCAGAGGATAGGAGACCGCGAACAGGGCCGCCGTGACCGTCGCCTCGGTGCGGCCCCTGGAACGGGTGACCCGGTACGCCAATACCACCAGGGTAGCACCCAGCACCAGAGTCGGAAGGCGCATCATCCACGCGGGCGCCGACGGGCCGACGACCCACAGCCACAGCGAGTTCAAATAGTGGTTGTTGTCGCTGTGGATGTCGGTGAACACCCCGAGCGGGGAGCGCAGCGTTTCGACGAGCCGGACGGACAGAATCTCGTCCATCCAGACCTCGGTGGAGAGGCCCACCGCGCGGAGCAGTACCGCCAGGGCCAGGCCGAGAGCCAGAAGCCAATGCCAGCTGCCGGTCGGTCTGTCGCTCATTGAAAGGTCCTCACCGGTCGCCTGCCCACCCCTGGCTCGCGCCGGCCTACCGGTTCAGTACCCATATGGAGGCGTTCAGCGCGGTGGCAAAGGTCACCCACGCCCAGTACGGCAGCATGAAGACAGCCGCGCGCACGGACACCTGCCGGAAGGCGCGAATCGTCAGCCCGATGGCCACCCACAGGAGAAGGATGTCCACCAGCGCCGCGCCAGGCCACCGCAGCCCGAAGAACAGGACCGACCAGAGTGCGTTCAACGCGAGCTGGACGGCGAAGAGCGTCAGGGGAGTACGAACCGGCACTTCTCCCTGCCGGCGCCATACCCACCATAAAGCGATCCCCATCATGATGTAGAGGATGGTCCACGCCGGGCCGAAGACCCAGTCCGGGGGCGTAAACGAGGGTTTGACCAGGGACGGATACCAATCCCGCACCCCGGCGCTCGTCGCCAGGCCAGAAAGGGAGGCGACGGCCAGCGGTACTGCGAGGGCTGCCACGAGTCTGCGGTCGACCTTCATTCACGGCTCCCGTCCAGGCGTCGTCCGATCCTCAACTCAGCACCCGTGCAAGATACGCCTTGAGACGGGCCCAGGCGTCCGCAGCCGGCGTCGCAGCCGTCTCGGGATCCCGATCCACCCACAGCCAGAAGCCATGGTTGACGTCGTCGTAGATGTGGATGTCATTCTCGACACCCGCAGTGCGCAGGGCCTCGGCGAACCGGTTCACCTGCTCGGGAGGTATTCCGCCGTCCAGTTCGGCGAACGTGCCGTAGACCGGGTGGTCGATCGAGGCCAGTACGTCCGGGTCTTCTATCAGGCGGCCGTAGAAGATTGCCGTTCCTTCGTGGCTTTCTCCGCCGAGCGCGAAACTGAGCGCTACCCCGCCCCCGAAGCACCATCCCATCGCCGCGACTTTGCCGGTAACGTCGTCGCGGCTCCTGAGGTAACTCACCGCCGCGTCCAGGTTCGAGATGACCCTGTCGGGGTCGGCCTGAGCCTCCTGCATCAGGGCCATGTTCTCGTCACGGTTGGTACCGATCTGACCGCTGTACATGTCGGCGGCCAGCGCCACGTAGCCTTCGTCGGCCAGGGCGTCGGCCACCTGCCGTACACGATCGACGAGACCGTTCCACTCGTGGATCAGGATCACGGCCGGGAAAGGACCCTCGCCGTCCGGGGTGACGACATAGCCGACCGTGGACGGGTCCGGGTCGAAGTAGGCGAGGTCTTCGCCCCTGGGCGGCGGCGCCGTCCCCAGAATCGCGTCGGGGATGTCCGATTCCTGGGCCGAGGTGGCCTCTGTGTCGGCGGCGGCCGCATACGTGCCCGCGTTGGCATCCTCACCCGCGCACGCAGAAACGGTCGCGATCGCAGCTGCGAAGGCAGCGGCCATGAACCCGTACTTCGTCCTCCGAATCTCCACGAACAACCTCCACTCAGTGGTCAGCCAGCCGGCCGTGTGCGCCTCGTGACAGTCCCGGCCCGAATGCCCCACCATAATCGCGCCCCCACTCTCATGTAAGTTCGCCCGCTTCGGGTCGCCCTACTTGGCATTCGCCCGTGGGGGGGACAGCTTACAGGCCGCGCGGCAGGAGCGTGGGAGTTCACGACCGCGACCGACACCCGTAATGGACTGTGATGATGAACGAAGAAGATAGGAAGCCCCTGGATTTCATCCGCTCGATGGTGGAGGCGGATCTCGCGTCCGGGAAGTACGGTGGACGCGTGGCCACTCGCTTCCCGCCGGAGCCCAACGGCTATCTGCACATCGGGCACAGCAAGGCGATCTGGATCAGCTACGGTATCGCCCAGGAATTCGGGGGAACGTTCAACCTTCGCTTCGACGACACGAACCCGACGGGCGAGAACCAGAGCTACGCCGACGCCATCGTCGAGGACATGCGGTGGCTGGGAGTGGATTGGGAGGACCGGCTGTACTACGCCTCCGACTACTTCGAGCAGTTGTACGAGTGGGGCGAGCAGCTGATCCGGGAAGAAAAGGCGTACGTAGACAGCTCCAGCGAGGCCGAGATCCGTGAGTACCGCGGCACGGTCACGGAGCCCGGCCGCAACAGCCCGTACCGTGATCGCCCGGTTGACGAGAGCCTCGATCTGTTCCGGCGCATGCGGGCCGGCGAGTTCGAGGATGGGGCGCACGTGCTGCGGGCGAAGATCGACATGGCGCATCCGAACATGACCATGCGTGACCCGCTGTTGTACCGGATCCGCCACCAGCACCATTTCCGGCAGGGCGACGACTGGTGCATCTATCCGATGTACGACTACGCGCACTGTCTCGAGGACGCGATCGAGGACATCACGCACTCGCTCTGCTCGCTCGAGTTCAAGGTCAACCGGGAGATCTACGACTGGATACTCGACGCGGTCGGCATCGAGCGGCCCCGGACGGAGCAGACTGAATTCGCGCGCCTCAACATCGACTACACGATCATGAGCAAGCGCAAGCTCATCCAGCTCGTGGAGGACGGATACGTGTCCGGGTGGGACGACCCGCGCATGCCCACCGTGGCCGGGCTGCGAAGGAGGGGCGTCACACCGGAGGCGATCCGGAAGTTCAACGAGATGATCGGCGTTTCAGATGTGGACAGCCGGATCGAATACTCCCGCCTGGAATACGCGATCCGTGATGACCTGAACTGGACCTCACCGAGGCGGCTGGCCGTGCTCGACCCGCTGAAGGTGGTGATTACC
>JAMJQV010000378.1 GCA_023554435.1 Gemmatimonadota bacterium
GCGGGCGGGTGAGGCACCGCTTCTGCTGTACGCGTACGGCTCCTACGGCTCGAGCATGGACGCCGGCTTCAGCTCGGCCCGTCTCAGCCTGCTGGACCGGGGATTCGTCTACGCGATCGCGCACGTGCGCGGCGGAGAGGACCTCGGCCGCTGGTGGTACGAGGAGGGCAAGCTGCTCAACAAGATGAACACCTTCACGGACTTCATCGACACGGCCGATTTTCTTGTCTCGGAAGGCTACGCCGACCCGGACCGCGTGTTCGCCATGGGCGGCAGCGCCGGCGGTCTGCTGATGGGGGCGGTGGTCAACCTCAGGCCGGAGCTGTGGCGCGGAGTGGTGGCGGCGGTCCCGTTCGTGGACGTGGTCACGACGATGCTCGACGAGACCATTCCTCTGACCACGAGCGAGTATGACGAGTGGGGGAATCCCAACGACCCCGAGTACTTCGACTACATGCTCTCCTACTCCCCGTATGACCAGGTGGTCGCGGGGGAATACCCGAACATGCTGGTGACGACCGGCCTGCACGACTCGCAGGTACAGTACTGGGAGCCGGCCAAGTGGGTGGCGAAGCTGCGGGCGGTCAAGACGGATGGGAACCGCCTCTATCTTCACACGAACATGGACGCCGGTCACGGCGGTTCCTCGGGGCGCTTCCGGCGTCACCGGGAGACGGCGCTGGAGTATGCGTTCATGCTGGATCTCGCCGGAATTACCGAGTGACTCGGCAGGGGTCTGCCTGACTACGGAGAAGGTCGCTTGCACGAACTCAGTATCGCATACGACATCTGCCGCATCACCGAGGAGCACGTGGGCGCCGGGGAGCTCGCGAGCGTGCTGGAAGTGGGAGTGGAGGTCGGGGTGAACGCCGGCCTCGAGATCGACAGCCTGGAGTTCTGCCTGGAGGCGCTGCTCGGTGCGCCTCCGTTCGGGCAGGCCGTTCCGAAGATCGAACGGCTCGACGGAGACGAACTCAGGGTCACTTACGTGGAGGTCGAGGATGGCAGTCCGTAGAATCGACGTGCGGGAGAAGGTGATGGCCCGGAACAACGAGCTGGCCGCGGAGGTCCGGGGCCGGCTGGCGGCTCACAGGATCCCGTCCCTGAACCTCGTCTCGTCCCCGGGATCCGGGAAGACGAGTCTCCTCGAGCAAACGTTGGACGCGCTCGGCGATCGGATCCGCATGGCCGTCGTCACCGGTGACGTGCAGACGCAGAACGACGCCGATCGCCTCGCGGCGAGAACGGACCGCCTGGTGCAGGCCGTGGTGACGGGTGGCGCCTGCCACATGGACGCCCGCCAGATCTCGACGGCCCTGGACGAGATCGACCTCGCGGAGACCGACCTCGTGTTCGTCGAGAACGTGGGGAACCTGGTATGCCCGGCTTCATGGGACCTCGGCGAGGACGCCAAGGTCGTGATCTTCTCGGTGACCGAGGGGGAGGACAAACCGCTCAAGTATCCCAAGATGTTCGAGCAGTCCGACTACTGCGTCATCAACAAGATCGATTTGCTGCCCTACCTGCCGTTCGACATGGATCGCGCCGTTGCCTGCGCCCGGGAGGTCAATCCGAACCTGAGGTTCTTCCACACGTCCGCCCTGACGGGAGAGGGGATGGAAGAGTGGTACGAATTTCTGGCGACCCTGGCGGGGATCGGCCAGGGGGCCATGGGTTGAGTCGGCGCCCCTCAACCGACGGGCCGGGCGCGGGAACCGGGCCGCCGGGGGATGGAGAAGCCGGAATCGAGGCGCGCCGGGTGCACGTGACCGGCCTGGTCCAGGGAGTCGGGTTTCGACCCTTCGTACATCGCCTCGCCGTTCGGCACGACCTCGCGGGCTGGGTGCGCAACGAGTCGGGAGAGGTGTACGTGGAGGTGGAGGGCCGGGAGCGTGCCGTGGAGGCGTTCGTCCGGGCCCTCCGAGCCGAGGCGCCCGTGCTCGCGCGCATCGAGACCCTGCACTCCGAGGTCATCCCGCGCACGGGCTTCGCGGACTTCCGGGTGCTCGAGAGCCTGTCCACCCGGGGTCGACTTCCGGTGTCGCCGGATGTGGCGACCTGCGCCGCGTGCTACGCGGAGCTGTTCGATCCTGAAGATCGGCGATTCCACTATCCGTTCATCACCTGCACGGACTGCGGCCCGCGCTACACCGTCATCGAGACGATGCCGTACGACCGGGTCCGAACGGCGATGCGGGCCTTTCCCCAGTGTGCCACCTGCCACGCGGAGTACACGGATCCTGAAGATCGGCGATTCCACTCCGAGACCAACAGCTGCGCCGATTGCGGCCCGGGTGTCTGGCTCACCGGACCCGACGGAACGCGGATCGGGTCAGGTGCCGAGGCGATCGAGGCCGCGGCCGCCATGCTGGATGCTGGTGACGTGCTGGCTATCCGGGGCCTGGGTGGGTACCACCTGGCGTGCGACGCGACGAGCGAATTCTCGGTGCTTCGACTCAGGGCCCGAAAGGCGCGGGACCAGAAGCCTCTCGCGGTGATGGTCGTCGACGTGGCCGATGCTTCGGCCCTGTGTCACGTCGGGCCCGTCGAGAGGGAGGTGCTCACCGGGGCCGAGCGGCCCATTGTCCTGCTCCGGGCCAGGGATGACTCCGGCCTCGCACCTTCGGTGTCGCCCGGACTCGATACAGCAGGCGTGATGCTGGCGTACACGCCGCTTCATCTCCTGCTGCTGGAGCGGGTGGGCCGGCCGCTCGTCATGACCAGCGGGAACCTGAGCGAGCTGCCCATCTGCACCGCGAACGCCGAAGCGAGTCGCAAGCTCGCGGATGTGGCGGACGGATTCCTCATGCACGACCGGGACATCGTGGCGCGATATGACGACTCGGTAGTGCGTGTGATGAACGGGGCGCCCGTGTTCATCAGGCGGGCCCGGGGGTACGCACCTCTTCCGGTCGGGGTCCCGGTCAGAACGCCCAGGCCTCTGCTGGCCGTCGGACCGCACCTCAAGAACACGTTCAGCCTGGTGACCGGCGATGTCGCTTTCGTCAGCCAGCACGTGGGCGACCTGGAGAACGTCGAGACCCTCGATCACTATCGCGAGGCCCTCCTCCGGTTCCAGGCGCTGTTCAGCATCGAGCCGGAGGTGGTGGCCCGCGATCTCCATCCCGGCTACCTGTCCACCAGGATCGCCGATGAAATGGGGCTGGATCGCGTGATCGGTGTTCAGCACCACCATGCGCACATCGCGGCGGTGGCGGGTGAGCACGGTGTGATCGAGCCGGTCGTGGGGATTGCCTACGACGGTACCGGCTACGGAGATGACGGTCACACCTGGGGTGCGGAGCTCCTCCTGGCGGACCTCACCGGCTACCGACGCCTGGCGCAGCTGCGGTACGCTCCCATGCCGGGTGGAGATCTCGCCGCGCGAACGCCCTGGCGTGTAGCGGCGGGCTACGCGTCCCTGGAGCCAGAGCTCGAGGCGTGTTTTGCATCGGCCTTCGAAGGGGTACCGGCCGCCGAACGGCGAATCGTGGCCACACAGATCGACAGGGGGGTAAACGCGCCGCTGGCCTCGTCCATGGGACGTTTGTTCGATGCGGCCGCGGCGGTGCTCGGCGTCCGGCGCGGCGCGGCTTACGAAGGCCAGGCCGCCATGGAGCTCGAGGCCCTTGCCCGGCACTGGGTGGCCGGATCGGTCGACGACAGCCGGGACCCGTCGGAAGTGATCGGAGAGGGGCCGGTCCAGGCGCACTTGCCCCGGATCGCCGTTCCGGTCAATGGTTTACCTGGTGAGTGCGCGGTAGCGGATCCGGTTCCAGTGCTGGCGGAGCTCGGGGCCCGGGCGGCGGCCGGAGAGGACGCGGGCCTGCTGGCGGCGGCGTTTCATGCTTCCATCGGCGAGGCGACGGTCGACCTGGCGGCTGCGGCCTGCGGCGAGTGCGGGGTATCCCGTGTCGCGCTGGGCGGCGGCGTCTTCCAGAATTCGCTGCTTCAGGCGATCGTGGGGCAGGGACTCGTGAGCCGCGGTATCGAGGTCCTCCGCCCGGAGCGTCTCGGACCGAACGACGGGGCCATCAGCTACGGCCAGGCGGTGATAGCGGCCGCCCGACTTGCAGACGAGCAGGGGAGGTAGACGCATGTGTCTCGGGATTCCGGGCAAGGTCACGGAAGTGTATGGGGCCGAAGGTCTTCAGATGGGGATGGTGGATTTCGGCGGTGTGCGGAGGGAGGTGTGCCTCGCCTACGTGGCCGATGAGGTGGAGGCCGGCGACTACGTGATCGTCCACGTCGGATTCGCCATCTCCAGGGTCGACGAGGAGGAGGCCCGCCGGACCTTCGAGTTGCTGGAGGAGATCAGCGAGCTGGACGAGCTCGAGTGGATGAAAGAGGTGGCCGAGCAGAGCCTTTCCGTGCTCGAGTCCGGAAAGGACGCGTCCCCGCCTGCCGCCCCGGATCCAACGCCCCCCACGGGCCCGTCGTGAAGTACCTGAGCGAGTACCGGGATCCCGTCCTGGCCCGTTCGCTGGTGGACCGGATCCTGGCTACCGCGACCCGACCGAGGGTGCTCATGGAGGTGTGCGGCGGACAGACGCACACCATTGTCCGGCAGGGATTGCAGGAGCTCCTGAAGGACGCGGTCGACATGATCCACGGTCCGGGATGTCCCGTTTGCGTCACCCCGCTCGAACAGATCGACCGGGCCCTCTTCCTGGCTTCGCGACCCGACGTGATCTTCACCTCGTTCGGGGACATGCTCCGCGTCCCCGGCAGCGATTCGGACCTCCTGCAGATCCGGGCTCGCGGCGGGGAGGTGCGGGTCGTGTATTCCCCCCTGGATGCTCTCGAGATCGCCCGCGCCAACCCGGATCACGAGGTCGTGTTCTTCGCCGTGGGCTTCGAAACGACCGCGCCGGCCAACGCGATGTCGGTGTGGCAGGCGCGCGAATTGGGGGTCACGAACTTCAGCGTGCTGGTGTCGCACGTCACCGTCCCGCCGGCCATTCGTGCAATTCTCGACGCTCCCGACAACCGGGTGGAAGCGTTCCTCGCGGCCGGGCACGTGTGCACCGTCATGGGCTGGGAGGAATACGAACCGCTGGCCGCCGAATACGGGGTCCCGATCGTCGTCACCGGTTTCGAGCCGGTGGACATCCTGGAAGGGATCCATATGGCGGTGCGCCAGCTCGAGGAGGGCAGGGCCGAGGTCGAGAACCAGTACGCGCGCTCCGTCCGGCGGTCCGGCAACGAGCCTGCGCAGGCCCTGGTGTCGAAGGTGTTCGAACTGGTCGACCGGGCGTGGCGGGGAATCGGCGAGATCCCTTCGAGTGGCCTCGGGCTCCGGGAGGAATTCGCCGACTTCGATGCCGAGCGGAAGTTCGACCTCGGTTCGATCCGCACGTCCGAGCCGGCGGAGTGCATGGCCGGTGACGTGCTGCGTGGACGGATCAAGCCCCTCCAGTGCCCCGCATTCGGGGAGGCCTGCACTCCGGAGAAGCCTCTCGGGGCTCCCATGGTGTCGTCGGAGGGTGCCTGCGCGGCCTACTACAACTACGCGCGGTTCCAGACCGAGACGACGGGAGAGCCCACGTGAGCATCGCCTCCTCGGGCCTGACGTGTCCGGTTCCGGCCGGTGAGGCCGATCGGGTACTTCTCGGCCATGGTTCCGGGGGCAAGCTGAGTGCGGCTCTCCTGCGCGAGAGGTTCCTACCTCGATTCGGGAACGAGGTGCTCTCCGTTCTCGGCGACGCAGCGGTGGTGCCTGCTCCGGGAGAGGAGATCGCGGTCTCGACGGACAGCTTCGTCGTCAGCCCGCTCGAGTTTCCGGGAGGGAACATCGGTCACCTGGCGGTCCATGGAACGGTGAACGACCTGGCCATGATGGGAGCCGATCCGCTCTACCTGACGGCGGGTTTCATTCTCGAGGAAGGACTTCCGTTCGACCTGCTGGATCGGGTCATCGAGGCGATGTCAGAGTCGGCGAGCGAGGCGGGCGTGATCGTCGTCACGGGAGACACCAAGGTGGTCGAGCGTGGCAAGGCCGACGGGATGTTCATCAACACGACCGGCATCGGCCGCCTGGACCCCCGGTTCCGTCCCGGTCCGACTCGCGCACGCGACGGGGACGCGGTCCTCGTGTCCGGCCCGATCGGCCGGCACGGCGTGGCGATCATGGCGGCTCGCGAGGACCTGCGCTTCGAAGTCGAGGTGGAGAGTGACACGGCTTGCCTGGCTCCCCTCGTCCAGGGCCTCCGCGCCACCTGTGGACCGGCGATCCGGTGCCTGCGAGATCCGACGCGCGGCGGGGTGGCCAGCGCATTGAACGAGATCGCGGCCTCGTCTGGCGTCGGGATCCGGCTCGAGGAGGGCGAACTGCCGATTCCGGGTCCGGTACGCGGGGCGTGCGAGATGCTCGGGCTCGATCCTCTCTACGTGGCCAACGAGGGAATCATGGTGGCGATCGTGGCTCCGGACGCGGTCGAGGCGGCTCTCGAAGCCATGCGAAAGCACACGTCCGGTGAATCAGCGACTCGAATCGGAACGGTCACGGCGGAACGGCCGGGCCTGGTTCTGCTCCGGACCGGACTGGGTGCCAGCCGGGTGGTCGACATGCTGCCGGGAGATCAGCTCCCCCGCATCTGTTGAGATCGTCCGTCAGGCGAACGACGGGACGGGCCTACTCGAGCTCGGTGTGGTCCAGGCGGATCTGACTCGACCCCAGAACGGTGTTCCCCAGCGCCGCGTTGATGTCCGCCTCGTACGTTGCCAGCGGACACTCCTCTTCGTCCAGCCCCGCGAAACTGAAGTCGACGACCACATCGGTCGATCCACCCGCGCCGATCGACTGGATCTGGTTGGGGGTGATCACGATCTCCAGGCCGGGGCAGACGAACTCGCCGCCGGGGAAGCTGAGCGGGACGCCCGCTCCCAGCGCCAAAGGCCCCAGCGCTCCGTTGGATCGGTTGAACAACTCCAGCTCTGCTTGCCGCGCCGCGCCGATCAGAACGGGGGAGGCAGGAGAGAACTCGAGGTCGCCGAACTCCGGTCCGGTCGGTTCATCATCTCCACAGCCGGCGAGAAGCAGGGCAGCCACGACGAGAGCGAGCGGTTTCAGATCTGATACTGGCGAACGCATCGGTCTCCATTCCTCCTGCTCGTGAACGGACTTCGATCACGGTTACACTGCACGGAGCGGAAGGTTGCGCCCCGGGTGCCCGGTGGCAACGTACGGTTGACGAATCACGTCGTGCGATCCATTTTGACACGCTTTGCATCCCGCGTCGAATCGTGGGGTGCGTACGGGTAGCCGCAACTCAGTTGGAGCGCAAAGATGAAGCCAGGGATTCACCCGGAATACACACCGACGAAGATCACGTGCGCGTGCGGGCGCGTGTCGGAGACCTTCTCCACCGTCGATGAGCTGCACGTGGAGATCTGTTCGCACTGCCATCCGTTCTTCACCGGTCGTCAGAAGCTGGTCGATACCGCGGGCCGCGTAGAGCGTTTCCGGCGCAAGTACGGCTCAGGCGACGCGGGATCCGACGACGTGATGGAAGAGACAGTCGCCGTTGTTGAAGCGGACGATGTCGTCGAGGCGGACACCGAGGCGGGAGCCGACGTGGACACCGAGGCCGAGAAGGCCGTAGACGCGGCGGCAGAGTGATCTCACGGGGCGTCCACGAGGCGCCCCGGGTCGACCCCACAGCCCCACTTCTTTGAACATGGCCGACGCCCCGAAGCTCGCCAGTCGCGTCGCCGCAGTCATCGAGACCTACGAATCGCTTGCGGCACAGCTCGCGGATCCAGCCGTACTGGAGGATCCGGGGCGGCTTCGCACCGTTGCGCAGCAACACTCCGATATGACCCCCCTGGTCGAGGCGGGCCGCCAGTACCTCAAGATGCTCGACGATCTCGCCCAGGCCCGTGAGCTGCTGGACTCGAACGAAGCCGAGCTGGCTTCCATGGCCAGGCTCGAAGTGGAGTCGCTGGAGGAAGACATGGATGGGGTGGAGGAGCGACTTCGTGCGCTCCTCGTTCCCAAGGACCCGTTGGATGACCGCCCCGCGGTCGTCGAGATCCGCGCTGGAACGGGCGGAGACGAGGCCGGTCTGTTTGCGGCTGACCTGTACCGGATGTACAGCCGCTACGCTGACGCGCGCGATTGGGTGATCGAGGTGTTGTCTTCGAGCGAGGGCACCCTTGGTGGTTTGAAGGAGGTCATCTTCATCGTGCGCGGACGCGACGCGTACGGAGCTCTGCGCTATGAATCGGGAGTGCACAGGGTCCAGCGGGTACCCGTGACCGAAAGCTCGGGACGCATTCACACGTCCGCCGCCAGTGTGGCGGTACTCCCGGAGGCCGAAGAGGTGGACGTGGAGGTCGATCCGGGAGACCTGAAGATCGACGTGTTCCGTTCTTCCGGGCCGGGAGGGCAGTCCGTGAACACCACGGACTCGGCGGTGCGGATCACTCACCTGCCGACGGGACTCGTGGTGTCGTGCCAGGACGAGAAATCTCAGCACAAGAACAAGGCCAAGGCCATGAAGGTGCTGCGGAGCCGTCTGCTCGATCGCGTCGTGGCCGAGCAGGAGGCCGAGCGTTCGCGAGAGCGGAGGGCGCACGTGGGTACGGGCGATCGGTCGGCCAAGATCCGGACGTACAACTTCCCGCAGAACCGGGTCACCGATCATCGCATCAACCTCACTCTCCACCAGCTCGAGTCCGTATTGGGAGGCAACCTGGACGAGGTGGTGGAAGCTCTGCGGGCCGCCGGGCTCGAAGAGCGGATGCACGAGGAAGACCAGGGGTGAGCCACCCCGACCCACGCGACGCAGGTCCGATCCGCAGGCTTCCCGGGCCCAGCCGGAGTGAAGTGATCGAAGGACTGGCGGCCGAGCTGCAAATCGGCGGGATCGAAGGGGCACGGCACGAGGCGGAGCGCCTGGTCTTGCACGTTCTCGGGGTCTCCCGCACCGACCTTCTTCTGAACGCCGACCTCGTGGTCCAACCGGAAGAAGCGGGTCAGATTGCCACGATCGCGCGCCGCCGGCTGTCGGGCGTGCCCCTGCAGCACATCGAGGGCACGGTGGCTTTTCGCGACCTGGTACTCGTGTGCGACGGGCGCGCCCTCGTGCCGAGGCCCGAGACGGAGCAGCTGGTTCAACTGGTAGTGGATTGGGCTCGTGGTGCCGAGGCCTCGGGTGGTGTGCGGCGCGTAGTGCGGCCGGAGGAAACCACGCAGCCCCGGCTTGACGTGGCGCTCGATATCGGCACGGGCAGCGGAGCCATCGCGCTATCGCTGTTGCAGGAGGACATCGTGGGTCGGGCGGTGGCCATAGACGTCTCCGCTCGCGCTCTCGACCAGGCGGGGGAAAACGCGTCTTCGCTGGGTCTCGATGAGAGGGTGGGATTCAGACGGACGGGCGAGTCCCCGTGGGACGTCATCGAGCCCGGGGAGACCTTCGATGTCATCGTCTCCAACCCCCCCTACGTAGAAGATTCGGCGGTTTCCACGCTGCCGACCGAGGTCCGGGACCACGATCCCCGAGAGGCCCTGGCGGGAGGCGCTGACGGCCTGGACGTCATCCGAGAGATCGTGGCGTCAGCGTCAACGTATCTCCGACCGGGGGGCGGCCTGTTCCTGGAGGTGGGTGCGGACCAGGGCGAGGGGGTCCGTCGGTTGCTGGAGCAGGACTCGTCGTGGAAGACGGTTCGTGTCGCGCCTGACCTGGCCGGGCGGGAGCGGTTTGTCGTCGCCCTGGCGTGAGCGTGGCGGGCGCGCACGGGCCGTGAGATCTGTCGCGGCTGGCCGAAGTCAGGGTTATGTTGAAAGACTTGAGGCGCGACGGCGCGCCGTTCGAAGTGACGTGTCATCAAAACAGTGAGACTGGCATGGATATGTCCGACAGGGATGCGATATTCGAGCGAGCGACGGACGTGGGTCGGCTGATATCGCAGACGCCGGAATATGCGTATCTCCGCTCCGCCATGCGGGATATCGATGGTGATGAGGAAGCCCGGGCGAGGCTGGACGCGATCCGGGCGCTGCAGGAGAAGCTGATCGGATTCCTGGAGCGCGAGGAAGAGCCGCCCGAGGACCTGCGTGAGGAACTCGGCAGGCTGAGCGAGGAGATGCAGACGAGTACCCGGTACCAGTCGCTGATCTCCGCCCAGGCCAACTTCGACAAGCTCATGGAGAAGGTGAACCAGTCGATCGGCGAGGGAGTGAAGGCAGGCGAGCAGTCAAGGATCATCATCCCCTCATGAAGACGATCCGGGAAGCGCTCGAGAGGGGACTTCGGGCAGCGGTCGATCCGATCATCAACTGGATGGTCCGGGCCCGCGTCCACCCCAACACACTGAGCACGCTCGGTTTTCTCATCACGTGCTCCTCCGGGTACTTCTTCCACCAGCACGAGGTGCGTACTGCGGGTGCCCTGATCCTGCTGGGGGGCATTTTCGACCTGTTCGATGGCACGGTGGCCCGCCGGACCGGCCTGGCGTCGCCCTTTGGCGCGTTCTACGACTCGACGCTGGATCGTCTGTCGGAGATCATCGTTTACATAGGCCTCCTGTCCCTCTACAACGACTATCGTGCCAGTCCCAACGATGTCGTGATGATCTACGTGGTGATCCTGGCGATGGCCGGATCGCTGATGATCAGCTACACGCGGGCCCGCGCCGAGGCCCTGGGTATAGACTGCACGGTGGGCATCATGCAGCGAGCGGAGCGTGTGATCCTGATCGGCGCCGCCGCCCTGTTGTTTGGAGAGCAGGGGAATGGGGCCGTCCTGCGGGTCGTTCTCTGGGGATTGGCCATACTCACCAACCTTACCGTTCTGCAGCGCATCGGGTGGGTGTACCTGAATACGCGTCCCGAGGGCATCGCGGTGGGGAATGCGGTATGGAAGATGCCAGATTGGCTTCAGCGTAAATTGAATAACAAAGATAGTTAACATCGTTCACTTCAAGCGGATTCTGTGCAATGAATGATCAGAATGGCCCAATGGAAATCGCCCCGGCCGACGGCCGCCTGGGCATACTGCTGGTCGGCCTGGGAGCCGTCTCCACGACCACGATCGCGGGCGTCGAGTCGGTGCGGCGGGGCCTGGCGAAGCCGATCGGCTCGCTCACGCAGATGGCGACGGTCCGTCTGGGCAAGCGGACGGAGCATCGGACGCCCCTGATCAAGGACCTCGTTCCGCTGACCGAATTGGACGACATCGTGTTCGGCGCGTGGGACCCGATCCCTGACGACGCGTATGACTCGGCCCGGCACTGTGGCGTCCTGAAGGCCGAAGACCTGGAGCCGATCGCGGACTACATGCGGTCGATCAAGCCGATGCCGGCCGTGTTCGACAAGGCCTACGTCAAGAAGCTCGACGGGACGAACGTCAAGACCGGCGCGAACAAGCTGGAGCTCGCCGAGCAGCTCAGGGCCGACATCAGGCGCTTCAAGGAAGAAAACGATTGTGCGCGGGTGGTCATCGTGTGGGCAGCGTCCACCGAGATCTTCCTCACGCCGCAGCGCGTGCACGATACCGTTGAGTCCCTCGAGGAGGCGATGCGCGAAAACCACCAGGCGATCGCTCCCTCGATGATCTATGCCTACGCGGCCCTCATGGAGGGCGTACCGTTCGCCAACGGCGCGCCGAACCTGACGGTGGACCTTCCGGCGATGATCGAGCTTTCCGGCCGCAACCAGGCTCCGATCGCGGGGAAGGACTTCAAGACCGGCCAGACCCTGATGAAGACGATCCTCGCTCCGGGACTCAAAGTCCGGATGCTGGGTCTGAACGGTTGGTTCTCCACCAACATTCTCGGCAACCGGGACGGCGAGGTCCTCGACGATCCAGAGAGTTTCAAGACGAAGGAAGAATCCAAGCTCGGGGCCCTGGAGTACATCCTGCAGCCCGAGATGTACCCGGATCTGTACTCCAACATGTACCACAAGGTGAGGATCAACTACTACCCGCCGCGCGGTGACAACAAGGAGGGCTGGGACAACATCGACATCTTCGGGTGGATGGGGTACCCGATGCAGATCAAGATCGACTTCCTGTGCCGCGACTCGATCCTGGCGGCGCCGATCGTGCTCGATCTCGCCTTGTTCATGGACCTCGCGTCACGCGCGGGTCTGTCGGGGATCCAGGAGTGGCTGTCCTTCTATCTGAAGGCGCCTCAGGTCGCGGAGGGGCTCTATCCGGAGCACGACATCTTCATCCAGCATATGAAGCTGAAGAACACGATTCGCTGGATGGCCGGGGAGGAGCAGATCACGCACCTCGGGGCCGACTACTACGAGGACTAGCGGCCGATCGAGGAGCCATCCCGGCGTGACCGCGTGATGGATCGCAGCACAATCAACGGGAATCGGCGCCGACTGGGCGCCGATTCCTTCATATGGAGGTCGAGGCACACGTGACCGATGCGGTTGGAACCAGCGGGCTGTTCATCGCGTTCGAAGGGGGCGAGGGGGCGGGGAAGTCGACGCATCTCAGACGCTTGACCGAGCGCCTTGACCGTCTCGGCGTGGCCCACCTGCTGGTGCGGGAGCCCGGCGGCACGCCCGCGGGCGAGAGGATCCGACAGATCGTGCTCGACCCCACGACCCCGATCTTCGCCGAGACGGAGCTTCTGCTCTACCTGGCATCTCGGGCTGAATTCGTGAACCGGGTAGTCCGCCCAGCTCTCGAGAGGGGCGAACTCGTCCTGGCGGACCGTTTCGAGATGTCCACGTACGCTTATCAGGGCCTCGCGCGGGGTCTCGGCCTGGACCGCGTGAAAGATCTCAACGCGTTCGCGACGGGAGGTCTGAAGCCGGACGGCACGGTCCTGCTGGCCCTGGATGCCGACGTGGGCAGGGGTAGACAACGTGGTCAGGCGGACCGGCTGGAGCAGGAACACGCCGAGTTTCATCGGGCGGTCGCGCGGGCATACGCGGCGTTGGCCGAATCGGAGCCGGGCGTGATCACGATCGACAGCGACGGTCCCCTGGAGGAAGTACAGGAGCGGCTGTGGACGGCGTTGTCAGCGAACTGGCCGGATCGGTTTCCGCCGGGGGCGTGAAACCTTTTGGGTTGCCGTGAGTTTCAAAGGATGGCGCGCGCGTGCGGACGTCGTGCCCGACGGGTCTGAACGGTCGAGTGGAGGTGCAATGAAGCTGAGGAGTTCCTGGACGATTCCGGTCGCGGGTTTTTTCGCGGTGCTCGCGAGCGGGGGCTGGCTGTTGCAGGAAGGTGCGGGACCGTCTGCGTCCGAGGCGCTTCTCGAGACCGTCGTGCACCGTGTCGCAGACAACTTCGTGGAGGAAGTGTCTGCGCAGGAGCTGTACGACAAGGCTATCGACGGCCTGCTGTTCGAACTGGGCGACCCGTACGCCGCCTTCATTCGGGCGGAGGATCAAACGACGGCCCTTCTGTCGAACAGCTACGGCGGTGTGGGGATGCGGATCCTGGCCGAGGAGGAAGGGATCACGGTGCTCAGCATCATCCCGAACAGCCCCTCTTCCGAACTCGGCCTGAGGGCCAACGACCGCATCGTGGAGGTCGATGGCGAGTCCACTGTCGGATGGAGCCAGGTGGATGCGGTGTCCTCGCTGCGAGGACCCAAGGGCGAGTCCGTCGAGGTTGCCGTGAGCCGGGAAGGGGAGCCAGAGCTGCTTCGCTTCTCGATCGTGCGGGACGACGTCCACATCGTGGCCACCCAATCCCTGATTCTCGCCGACGACGTCGGCTACGTATTCCTGCAGCAGTTCAGTCGCCAGGCAACGCAGGAATTGCAGGTCGCGATCAACGACCTGCTGGCGCGGGGCGCGAGATCGCTGGTCCTGGACCTTCGTTTCAACGTCGGTGGCATCCTGCGGGAGGCGGTCGAGATCTCGGACCTGTTCCTGCAGCAGGGAGAGATGGTCGTCGATACGCGGGCCCGTGATCCGCGCGACAGCTATACCTTCTCGGCGCCCGGACCGGATCGATATCCCGGCCTTCCAGTCATCGTGCTGGTCAACACGTGGTCGGCCAGCGCTTCCGAGATCGTGGCCGGGGCGCTGCAGGATCACGATCGAGCCCTGGTCCTGGGCACGCGGACCTTTGGAAAAGGGGTCATGCAGAGCGTGTTTCCACTTCCCGGTGGAAACTACCTGCGACTCACGACGGGTACGTGGTACACGCCATCCGGACGCTCCATTCACAGGTCGCGGGGCGAGGGGGACGATACGTTCTCGCTTGGCTCTGACGAATTCAACGACGCGGTGACGGAGGCCGTTCAGCTGGGGATGGGGTCCACGGATGGTTTCGTGGCGGACACCGACCCGGGCCTGGACGATTCAGAGGACATGCCCGCGTTCGAGACGGTTTCCGGACGCGTGGTCTATGGAGGGGGTGGCATCGTGCCCGACGTCGTCGTGCTGCCCGACACTCTCAGCGTCGCCGAGCAGGCGCTGCGACAGGTCCTGCTGGATTCAGAGGTAGCGTTCAACGACCTGGCGTTCAGGTTCGCGGTCAGGTACCACCGGGATCATCCGGACCTCCGCG
Organism: Gemmatimonadota bacterium; assembly: GCA_023554435.1. Classification (GTDB taxonomy): domain Bacteria; phylum Gemmatimonadota; class Gemmatimonadetes; order Palauibacterales; family Palauibacteraceae; genus Benthicola. The sequence goes on from JAMJQV010000378.1 coordinate 14,493, forward strand.
AAGACTTCGTGGTGGACTCCGAGTTGCGACGCGCCTTCGTCGATTACCTCGCGGAGGAGACCGGCGCGACACTGGATTCGGAACTGGTGGACGCGGCGGGCGACCTCGTGGATTTCCAGCTCGGCCGTCAGCTCGCGGCTGCCGCGTTCGGGGAGGACGCCGGACTCAGAAGAGCGGTGGAGCGGAGCCGGCAGGTGACGGAAGCGGTGCGGCTGCTGGATGAGGCAGCGACGCCCGAGGAACTCCTGGCGCTCGGCGAGCAGACGAGAGAAGAGCAGGCTGACGAGAGAACGGGACCGGAGAGCTGAACGAGTGAAGAGCGATAGCAGGAAATGGCTTCCAGCGGTGGTGGTCACGATCATCGCGCTGGGATCGGGTGGTTGGCTCCTGGAGAAGGGGGTCGACGCGCAGGAGAGCACCGTATACCGCGCGCGGCTGTTCGATGAGGTTCACCGCCTGGTGTCCGAAAGGTACGTCGAGGAGATGGACTCGTCGGATCTGTATCGAATGGCGATCGATGGGATGCTGTCCGAACTCGGAGATCCGTACTCGGTATTCATCAGCGCCGATCAGGCCGATGACCTCGAACTCTCGATCGAGGGCGACTACGGAGGTCTCGGCATCCGCATCCAGAAGGTCGGCGAGTGGATCACCGTCATGGGGGTGATTCCGAATACCCCGGCTGAACGCCAGGGCCTGATGACAGGCGATCGGATCGTCGCGGTGGAGGGCGAGTCCGCGCGAGGTTGGGACGACACGGAGGCGGTAGAACGACTGCGAGGTCCCAAGGGCACGCCCGTGTCGATCTCCATGGGCCGGGTCGGGGCGTCCGAGCCGCTGGAGTTCACGATCGTTCGCGACGAGATACACGTCGAGACCGTGAAGAGCTTCATGGTGGATGACCGGATCGGGTTCGTGGACCTGGACCAGTTCAGTCGGGACGCTCGGACCGAACTGGGTGACGCCATCCGGGCGCTCCAGCAGGAAGGAGCCGAGGCGCTCATCCTTGATCTGCGCGGGAACCCCGGCGGCCTGCTGGACCAGGGAGTGGCGGTGTCGGACCTGTTCCTCGAGCAGGGAGCCGGGATCGTCGAGACGAGATCACGGGTCGAGGATCAGAACTTCACGTTCGGCGCGCCGAACGACGAGGAATTCCCGGGACTGCCGGTCGTGGTGCTGGTCAATTTCGCCAGCGCGAGCGCATCGGAGATCCTGGCCGGCGCCCTTCAGGATCACGACCGTGCCTTGATCCTGGGTACGCCGACCTTCGGCAAGGGATCGGTCCAGACCGTGTTCTCGCTGCCCGGTGGTAACCACCTCAAACTGACGACGGCGGGCTGGTACACTCCCAGCGGCCGCTCGATCACCCGCGATGCCATGCAGGTGGCCGGCGACGACCTGTCGCACGCGGTCAGCGCGCAGATGTCGGCGATGCGCGGCATCGCAGTCGATACCGCGGGCCTGGCGGTCTTTCGCACGTCGGGTGGACGCGCGGTGTACGGTGGGGGCGGGATCACACCGGATGTCATCATCCCCGACACGACGACGGTAGACGAGAGGGACTTCGAGCGCGCCGTGGGGCGTGCCGGGTTCTCACTGAACCAGCTGGCCTTCCGTTTTGGCGTGAAGTGGACGAACGACCATCCCGACATCGATCGGGACTTCGTCGTGACACCGGAGATGCGGGAGCAGTTCTTCCAGGAGATATCTGAGATCGAGGATCTCGAGATCGATCGGGAGCTGTTCGACAGGGTGACGCCGAGAGTCGATCGCTTCCTGGAGGCCCAGATCGCCAACTCGGCGTTCGGCGAGCTGGAGATGTTCAAGCGCTTCGAGACTCAGAGCCCCATGTACCTGGAGGCCGTGCGGCTCCTCGATGAGGTGAGCACGCCTGCGGACCTGCTGAGCCTGGCCACGCCCGAAGAGACGGGGTCGCGGGTCGGCGAGGAGGAACTCGTGGGAGCCGCTGCGACAGCGACGGATGGAGGCACCTGAACTCCCGGAAACGCTCGGCGCTGCCTGGCGTTTCCGTGCCTTGAACCGACAGACGCCCCTGTGCCGAACAGTTCGGCCGCAGGGGCGTTTGTCATCGGAGGCTCATCGCCTCCCACCTGAGATGTAGTCCGACGGAGCGACTACTCCCGGACGCGATCCTTCAGGCCCTTACCAGCGCGGAAGGAGACACTGTTGCGCGCCGCGATGGTGATTTCCTGGCCCGTCTGCGGGTTGCGGCCCTTGCGAGCCTTCGTCCGGCGGGTCTTGAACGTGCCAAAGCCCGTGATGGTCACGTCGTTGCCGGCGTCCAGCTCGATGGCGATGATCCCCTCGCGAGGCTTCGTCGAGAAGATACAATCGATGACTTCCATGGCCTTGGCCTTGGAGAGGTCACACTTGCCAGCGAGCTTGTCAGCGAAGTCCTGTTTCGTCACGCTACATCTCCTGTTTGGTGAAAACCGGAAGTTACGAATCCCTCAGATAGGCCCATTATGTACGATCCATTCGAGGTTGGCAAGACGGGAAGCCGCGGAACTCGGGGACGGATCGAGGAGAGCTTCTCTCGCGGGGGGCTGGCCGGGCGCAATATCGACCTTTCCCTCAGTTGGACTCGGGTCGCCGAGACCGTGGAGGCCACGGGATGAAAGCGCTGGTTCTCTCGACGTAATCGGCGTAGCCGGGCCTCGTTTCGCGCAGACTCTCTTCCAGCAGTCTGACGCCCGATACGCGAACCAGGAGCACGGTCATGAGGATCGGGCTGAACGCGGTCCAGCGACCGCCGGGAACGGAGGTCGCGATCAGGAAGAGGCCCCACCAAATCAACGCATCGCCGAAGTAGTTGGGGTGGCGAGTGAAGCGCCACAGGCCTGTTGTAAGGACCTTTCCGGCGTTCTTCGGATCCGCTCTGAACGCCGCGAGCTGCGCATCGCCCACGGCTTCAAATGCGAAGCCCACGAGCCACAGGGCGCTGCCGGCGAAGTCGGCTACCGTCAGGTGGTCGGGGGTCCCGCTGGACTGGCCCGCGAGCAACGGGGCCGACACGATCCACAGGATCACGGCCTGCAGCACGAACACTTTCCACAGGCTGGTCCACCAGTACGTGGCGCCGCCGTCTTCCCGCCAACGGGCGTAGCGGGGGTCCTCGGGCTTGCCTCGATTTCTGCGGTGAATATGCACAGACAGGCGGACGCCCCATACGGCCGTCAGACCGAGCAGAAGCCACGAACGAATCGGCCAGCCTCCGCCATTGGACGCGTACCAGGCGGCCAGCAGGACGAAGCCGAGTCCCCAGAATCGATCGGCGATGGAGGCGTCGCCACCGACAAGGCTGACGAGCCACAGGACGTAGGCCCCGGCTGCGACGAGCGCGAGGCCCTCGAGGCCCAACTGCATCCACGGTTCCAAAGGCCGCTGCTTCGGTGAGAGGATCGATAGACCGGACTCCAACCACATAGTATACGCGATCAGAACGAGGGGCGAGGTAGTTTGACAGTGGGTGCACCGGGCGCGGAGATTTGATCGCCGGCCGCACCTGGCGGCCGCGCCCCGTCATGACACAGTCCAGCGGTTCCCGGGATATGGTTCCCGCGAGCCGCTGAACCACAGATAGGGAGGTCGGTGGAATGGTACCAGTGAGAGCGCGGTGGACCGGAGCGATGGCGTTCGCGATCGCGGTGCTGGGCGCCGGGTGCTCCGGCGAGAGCGGCGGAGCGGATGAATCGCAGGAGGCCGTACAGCAGGTCGCGGTTCAGGACGAGCCGACTTCCACGACGTCGGCCCGGCAGGTGATCACCTCTTCCGATCTCGTGCAGCGCCTCGAAGGCGAGGACGCGCCGGTCATCCTGGACGTCAGGAGCCCCGAGGAATACGCGGAAGGCCACATTCCCGGCGCGATCAACGTGCCGTACGATCAGATCGCCGCGAACCTGGATTCGCTGGAGTCCTTCCTGACCGCCGAAGTCGTGGTGTACTGCCGGACGGGTCGGCGAGCCGGGGTAGCCGAGAAGGCCCTGCGCGAGGCGGGCTTCACGCAGGTCGTGGATCTCGAAGGGCACATGACCACGTGGAATGAAGCCGGGCTTCCCGTCGTCGTCCCCGCCGAATGCTGCTAATCGGAGGCTGCTCTGAGACCCGTTGACATGATCGTCGATGTCAGCCGCGGACACGCGGTGGAATCGATCCACCACGTGCAGGGGGTGGTGTGCAGCGCGACTGGAGACGAAGAGCTGTGCACCGGCGATCCTGAGGTCCTGACGTACTGGCGCTCGGCGATGAAGCCCTTTCAGGCCCTGCCCCTGGTCGAGGACGGGGTGGTCGAAGCGTTCGGTATCGAGCCGGAAGACATCGCCCTGATCTGCGCCTCGCATGGCGGGATGCGCCAGCATACGGAGAGGGTCGCTGCACTCCTTCGGCGACTGGGGCTGAACGAAGATCACCTGCACTGTGGTCCGCATCCGCCGTTCGACAGGGACACGGCCCGGGCCATGGGCTGCGCGGGGCGGCTCCCCGGCCGGATGCACAACAACTGCTCCGGCAAGCACGCCGGGATGTTGGCCCTCGCCATCCACCACGGATGGCCGATCGAAGGATACGATCGCCTCGATCATCCGCTGCAGCGCCGAATCCAGGACGCTCTCATCGAGTGGATGGACCACGAGCCCAAGGATCATCACTGGGCACTGGACGGGTGCGGGGTCCCGACGCCACGAATGCCCCTGCATGAAATGGCACGGGCCTACTCCAGGCTGGTCCGCCAGGCCCGGGCAGGGAGTGCCGCGCCAGCCGCCGTTGTCAGTTCGATGACGCAGTTTCCCGAGCTTACGTCGTCCCCCGGCCGAG
>JAMJQV010000379.1 GCA_023554435.1 Gemmatimonadota bacterium
CGGCCACCGCGCCATACGCGGCGGAGGAGAGTCGGAGAGCGCCCCCCGCCCGGCCGTTCCAGGCTCCTCGAATCCGGGATTCCAAACGCGTCTCCAGCTCGAACCCGGACGTCATTGTCTCTCCAAGACGTGCCCGGCGGCAGCCATCTCACACACGGTCGTGGCTTCATTCTGAGCCTCCGTGACTCTGGCCCGCCATTCGGCGACCGCATCCCCGGAGATATTCGATGGCACGTGGATGGGATCGCCATAGGACAGATAGACGATCGAGCCGGGTTTCGGGACGAAGAACCGGTCCCAACTGTTGAACGTCCACGCATGGACGGCAGCCGCCGCAGCGGGAACGACCGGGAAGCCGGTACGGGCGGCGGCCAGTACCGCCCCGGGCTTGCACTCTCTCGCGGGGCCCTGGGGGCCGTCCGTCGTGATGGCCAGCGAATGTCCCTCGGAGGCCGCACGAGCAAACTCGTGCAGGGCTTCTGAACCGCCGCGAGTGCTCGAGCCCCGAATGGTCCGGTATCCGATGCCCTCGACCATGCGGGAGATGATCTCGCCATCCCGGTGCCGGCTGACGATCACCGCGATGTTCTCCGTACGGTGCCGGAGTGTGAGCGGGAGTTGCTGGGCGTGCCACAGCGCGTAGATGCCCTTCCCCGCTCGATGGCGACCCGCCGCCGGACTTCCGTTGGACTCGACCTCCCGGAAGCGCCACGAGCGACCAAGCCCCAGGAGGAAGGACGGCCCGACGTGCTTCGCCGCGAGCAGAGCGAAGTCGATCTTCACGGCTCAGCCCGAACGGCCAGCAGCCGGGAGCACTCCTCCGCGACCCTACCGGCCGCTCCGGGGTCGCCGAGACGTTCCGCTACCTCCCGCAGACCTGCGACCTGCGCTCGCCGCTCCGGTGTCTCGCTATCCAGGAGAGGGAGAGCCGCCTCGGCCATCCTCGCTGGAGTCACGTCTCCCTGTATGAACTCCGGGACCACCCCGCGTTCCGCCACCAGATTGACCAGCGCGATGTGGTCGACCCTCACGAGGCGCCTGGCGATATGATACGTGAGGGCGTTCACGCGGTAGCCCACCACCATCGGCACCCCGGCGAGTGCGAGTTGCAGGGTGATGGTGCCGGACTTGGTAATCGCGGCGCTCGCAGAACGGACGGCCGTCTCGGCATCGACGAGAGTGGCGTTTCCAAGACCCGCGTACGCCGAGTCAGGGAGGTCCTGGGCGCGAGCGACGACGATCTCGAGGCCCGACATCCGGGACGAGAGTTCACGGCCGGCTTGGAGGAAGGTGGGCAGGAGGCGCCTCACTTCCTGCATTCGCGACCCCGGAAAGATCCCGATCCGGGGCTCGGCGTGGGGTCCCGGAGCAGCCGAGGTATCCGACGCATCGCGGTCCAGGAGAGGGTGGCCTACGAAGCGTGTCCGTACACCCCATCCTGCCAGTCGGTTTTCTTCGAACGGCAGCACCACGCAAACGAGATCCGTATCCTCGGCCAGCTTTCGCGCGCGCGATTCGTGCCATGCCCAGACCTGAGGTGCGATGTAGTACAGAACGGAGATCCCGTTCCGCTTCGCGTACCTGGCCAGCGGAAGGTTGAAGCCTGGATAGTCGATGGGCACCAGGAGATCGATCTTCTGCGCGAGAAGAAACTGCCTCACCTCGCGGCGCAGGCCGGCGAGGTCCGGCAGGTGACGGATGACCTCCGCAAATCCCAGGATGGCCAGGCGATCGAGATCCGCCAGCAACTCCACGCCCTCCTCCGCCATCCGGCTCCCACCCAGACCGTAGAGGCGCACGCCCGGGATTCGACTCCTCAGTTCGCGGGCAAGCTCGGCGCCGTGCAGGTCACCTGACTGCTCACCAGCAGCCAGGAAGATCGCCGGGTCAGCCAAGCCGGTTCAGGTAGACCATGAGCAGTACGACCAGGACAAGGAGGGCGACCAGGGTCAGAGTTCGGGGGCCGCGCTTGGCGCCGACGCCCAGCTTCTTACGTTCCTCGCGGATCTTGTGCAGTGACATTGGCCGATGCCTCGATTTCGTTCTCGATGCGGAGGGCGATCTCCAGTGCCGCTCTTCCTTCTGAAGCACTCACGCTGTCATCTCCCTCGCCGCTCGCCGCGGAGAGGAATGCCTCCAACTCCAACCGGAGCGGTTCGGAGTCGTCTCCCTTGATCGGGACTCGCTCGACGATGTCGGATAGGGAGAGATCCCCGACATCACGCGTGCGCGAGATCCCCGCCAGTTCGACTCCTTCGCGCCGCCGAAGGTACTCGCCCTCCCCCCTGGCGAGGTCGAGGCTGAAGTAGCCGGACGGTTGAAAGAGCCTCAATTCTCGAGTCCGTTCGGCCGACACGCGGCTGGCGCTGATGTCGGCGCAGGCGCCGTTGACGAACCGAATGCGCGCACTGGCCATGTCAACCGAGTCGGTAAGGACCGGTATGCCCACCGCGTCAACCGATTCGACCGGGCTGTCCACGAGCCCGAGGACCAGGTCGATGTCATGGATCATGAGGTCCAGCATGACCGGTACATCGGTGCCGCGGGGCTGGAATATCGAGAGCCGCTGCGAAGAGATGTACCTCGGGTCCCGGAGAAGCGGCCGCACCTCCCGGATGGCCGCGTTGAAGCGCTCAACGTGTCCCACGGCCAGGAACAGGCCCAGTCGGTCGGCCCTGCCCACGAGGTCGTCAGCCTCTGCCAGCGTGGGTGTGAGCGGCTTCTCGACGAGGACGTGGCAGCCGGACTCGAGGGCCATCCGGGTCACAGGGTGATGATCGGAAGTGGTAACCGCTACGACCAGTGCGTCGCAACGGGATGCGAGGGACTCGGCATCCAGGGCCTCTACGGACAGGCGGTCCGCCACCTCAAGCGCGCGATTGCCGTCGTTGTCGGCGACGCCGACGAGATCGCAGTCCGGTATCTCTCCGAGGATTCGGGCGTGGGCCGACCCGAGACGACCGACGCCGATGACCCCGACCCTCATCCCGCTCATGTGGTGATACCACGATCGCTGGAACGAATGAACGAGACCATGTGCTCGACCTCCGGCACCAGGTCCTCCCGCGCCATGATCTGATCGAGGGCCTGCGATACGTTCATCTCCGACTGGAAGACGAGTCGATAGGCGTCCTTGATCTGGCGTATCGTCTCCCTCTTGAATCCTCTGCGCCTCAGGCCGACGATGTTGAGCCCATAGGCGGCGCACGGACTTCCGGCAGCCATCACGTACGGAGCCACGTCCTGGGGCAGCCTGGAGCCGCCCCCCACGAAGGAATGGCATCCGATGCGGACGAACTGGTGTACCGCGGTTACGCCCCCGACGATGGCCCAGTCCTCGATGAGCACGTGTCCGCCCATGTTGACCGAGTTCGCGAGGATCACGTGGTTACCCACGCGCGAATCGTGTGATACGTGGGCATAGGCCATGATCAGGCAATCATCGCCCACCGATGTGACCCCGGCGTCGATCGTGCCGCGATTCAGGGTCGCATACTCCCGGATGGTAGTGCGACTTCCCACCGTCAGTGTGGTCGGCTCGCCGGCATACTTGAGGTCCTGGGGGTCCGTTCCCAGTACCGCGCCCTTGCAGATGCGGGAGTCGTCCCCAACGGTCGTGTCGCGCTCGATCAGGACATGCGAATCAATGGTAACCCGTTCGCCGATCACGACGCCGGGCCCGATGATCGAATACGGGCCCACGGAAGCGGAACGGGGGATCCGGGCGTCTGGATCGATGATTGCCGTCGGGTGGATTTCTGCGGATGCCATGGTCACAGGGTCGCTCATTTGTCCATTACTCTCGCCATCATGGTCGCTTCGGCGACCACATGATCTCCGACGCGTGTTACGCCCTGCATCCTGCATGTACGTCCCCGGAGTTGCAGCATCCGGAGTTCAAAGATCAGCTGGTCCCCCGGCATCACCGGGCGGCGGAACTTCACGTCGTCCAGGGACATGAAATAGACGACCTTCGACTGCGGGTCTTCGAACTCGTTCATCAGGAGCAATCCACCGGCCTGGGCCATCGCCTCTACGATGAGGACGCCTGGCATGATCGGGTGCTCCGGGAAATGACCCTGGAAGAACGGCTCGTTGATCGTGACGTTCTTCAGCCCGAGAATTCGCTTCCCGCCTTCGAACTCCAGCACGCGATCGATGAGGAGGAAGGGATAGCGATGCGGGATGTATTCGAGGATTTGGTTGATGTCGAGTACGGGCCCCCCTTCTGCGGGCCGTGCGAGCATGTTCCGGAGACGACGCGCGACCGCGACGTTTCCCCGGTGACTCGGCCTCTCAGCGACTACATGGCCCCGAATATGGGCCCCGACCAGTGACAGGTCTCCCACCAGGTCGAGAATCTTGTGTCGGACGAATTCATCGGGAAACCTCAGCTCGGTACCCTCAGCAAGTCCATCATCGGTGGCCACGATCGTATTGTCGTAGGTCGCCCCCAGGGCCAGGCCTTTGGCATTGAGCATTTCCCGCCAACTCTCGAGGCCGAAGGTTCGAGCCGGGGCAATCTGGGTGCAGAAGGTCTCTGGCTCGACTTCCACGGTGGCCGACTGCCGGCCGATCGCCGGGTGGTCGAACTCGATCACGGCCGTGACACGATATCCGTCGTGGGGGGCGATGGTGTAGGTCGAGTCACCCTCCCGGACGACGAACGGCTCCTGCACGACGATCGAGCGAGACTCCGTACCGTCCTGGTCCTGGATCCCGGCCTCCTGAATCAACGAGCACCACTCGCGGCCGCTTCCGTCGAGAGCGGGAGGCTCGGGGCCCTCGAGGAGAATCTCGAGGTTGTCGATCCCGAAGACGGTCAGGGGTGCCAGGAGATGCTCGATCGTGCCTACCTTTGCCTCACCCTCTCCCAGCACCGTCTCCCAGGAGGTGCCGGCCACGCTATCGACCGTTGCACTCAACCGTGGTTGGTCCTCCAGGTCGACACGTCGGAAGACCAGTCCGGTGTCCGGATCGGCGGGGTTGAGAGTGGCTTTCACCGGCTGTCCGGTGTGGAGACCCGTTCCCCCGATCACTACAGCGGACCGGATGGTCCTCTGCGGACGCTGCCGTCTTTCCGTCACTCGCCATCCCCTTCAAGTCGACGCTCCAGGCGAAGCAGCCGGCGAAACAGCTCCGGGAGACGCAGGGTAAGGGCGCTGGCTCGCAGCGACTCGCGGTGCGGCCGGGCCGGGTAGCCGGAGTAGGTCTCCCCTGCCGGGACGTCTCCGAAGACGCCGGCCTGGCCCCCGATTCGAGCCCCGGCGCCTATGGTGAGGTGGCCGGCCACGCCTACCTGCCCCCCCATGTGCGTTCCGGCGCCGATGTCGACGCTTCCGGCAATGCCGACCTGCGCGACGATGATGCAGTTGTCTCCGACCACCACGTTGTGCCCCACGTGAACGAGGTTGTCGATCTTGGTCCCCTGGCCGATCACCGTATCGCCAAGGGCCCCCCGATCCACCGTGCAGTTGGCGCCAATCTCGACGTCGTCATGGACGATGCACCGGCCCACCTGGGGAATCCGGGTCAGTCCATCGGCTCCGGGCGTGTAGCCGAAGCCGTCCACTCCGAGACGCACGCCCGTGTATATGCGCACCCGGTCGCCGACGGACGTGTCATGCAGAATCGTGCACCCGGGGCCTATCCGACAATCGTTGCCGATGACCACGTCGTCGTCGATGTGCGTGTGGGGTCCGACGAGTGTGCCGTCACCGATGACCGTATCGTCGCCGATCGTCACGTAGGGCCCGATCGAAGCTCCCGCGCCGATTCGCGAGCCCCGTCCAACGATCGCCGTGGGGTGAACCCCCGAGGGCGGCCGGTGCTCGGGATGGAACACTCCCAGAAGCTTGCTGAAGGCCAGTTCGGGGCTCTCGACCCTGATGTACGAGGTACCGTTGGCCTCCAGGCGCATGCCGGGGGCGACCAGACAGGCTCCGACCGACCGTGGTCCCAGGCGTTGCGCGTAGCGTTCGTCGACGACGAACGTGAGATCCGTAGGACCCGCCCGGTCCACGGACGCCACGCCCTCGACCTTTCGGGATGCGTCGCCCTCGACCTCGCCGGCCACGAGCTCTGCCAGCTGCTGCACCGTAAATGCGGTCATATGACTTTCCCTCGCCGGCTGCCCTGGTATGCCGGGGCGCGAGGTTGGAGACGGAACCACCGGAGAGGCCGCCGCACCCTCCCGTGGCTCTGCTTCTAACGTTGCGGCTACGGCGTTGCCCCACCTGCCGGCGCAGGCGGCGGAGGCTCTACTCCGAGTCGAGCGAGAACCGCATCGGTAATGTCGAGAGTGGTGTCAGCTGCCACCAGACCTTCCTTCGACGCGTCCAACACGATCGAGTAGTTGCCTTCCGAGCGCAGCGTCTCGATCACAGCGCCAACCTCCTCGAGGATCGGGCCGAGAAGCTCCTGCTGCCTTTGCTGCGCCTGGGTGTCCATCTCGCCCTGA
>JAMJQV010000380.1 GCA_023554435.1 Gemmatimonadota bacterium
CCGTCAGGCCCTCCACATCCACGAAGTCGTTCAGATCATCTCCCACCAGCATCACGACACGGTGGGTGCCGGCCACGACCCGTCTTCTACCGCTCTTGGGGCGATTCCAATCCGGCTTCTCTCCACGCGTGAGAATGACATCGATGTCGCTGCGCAGCGGGAAGCCGAGGGACTCCAGGTTGTCCCTGGTGGCTTGCTCCTGGTGGGCACGCCGGTTCGTCACGTAGAACACCGTGATCCCCAGGGCTTCAGCTCCCTCAGTGAACTCCAGTGCGCCAGGAACGGGCTCCGCGATACGCTCGTCCACCCAGGCGGCCCATGAATCACTGCTGTAAGAGTCACCGGAGACAAGAAGTCGCGCCTGGTAAGGCGAGTTGTCCAGAACCGTCTCATCGACATCCAGGATCACCGCGGGGGGCAGGGCCGAGAAGTCCCCGACTTGCTCCAGCACGGCGCTTCGGGCGGAGTCGGCGAGTAGCGCGGGCAGTTCGCCGAGCGCCGCCACGTACACGGAGCGAGCGACGGCGTCATATTCCGCGGCCGTCTGAACCCAGAGGGTCGCGTCCAGGTTGGGGCTGGCGCCTGGGGCGCTCGCACACCCTGCTGACAGGGTCGTCAGCGTTGCTGCCAGGAACACGGACTCCCGGCTGGAGAACCTGCGTCGGCTCACAGGAAGGGATCTCCCGAAGATGCTCTCGCGTGGCACGTTAAGTGACTGATGGAAGGTCGCGACAGACGCGTTGGGGCGCAAGAACGTGGAAGGCTTTTCAATGCCGCTTTCCGTTCCTGGAGCGCGGAGCGTCCGGGTTGACGAGACTGCGACAACATCCGATCGTAGGCCACGCCTCCGATGCACCACGGCGGCGAGTGTTCGGGGTTCGGGGTTCCGGGAGCCGACCACCGGGAGGGGACCTGTGAAGGCAAAGCGCGGCGGGCTGTTGCCCTGGCTAGTCCTGGTTCTGATGACGGTCATCGGAGGCTGGATCGTCTACCAGCTCTGCGGCCTGCTCGTCGACCTGGCTGCGGGAGGATCGGGTGGTCTGGTTCGACTGCTCGTGGGCGCCTACGCGGCGCTGGCGGCAGGCTTCCTGTTCTGTGCCCTTCTCACCCGACTCGCACCCGGGCGTCGGTATACCGTCGCCGTCGGCCTCGTATTCGTCACCGTAGTCATAGCGGCTGCGCTGATGCTCGCCGACAGGGCCCAGTCCGAGCCGATTCCAGCCGTCTTGCTCGGCATCTCCCTCGTAATCGGCGCCTTCGGTTACGCGCTGCGAGTGCGGGGCTTCTCGGAGACCGTTTCCGGGCGAGAAGCCTAGCCCCCCTTCCGCTAGAAGCTGTCCCCAAGGAACACGGCGTTGGATAGGAGCCTCGCGCTTCCGATCCAGAATCCTCGAAATACCGGCTCATCGAGAAAGGCGATGACTCGGCCTGCCCCGCGCCTGGTCACGACCACAGCGGCGCTACCTGCTGCGGATTCCAGACGCGCGTCCGAGATATACCCTCCGAGCAGCGGCTCGGAGCCGTAGCGGCCTACAACCACGGCAGACGGGTCGGCCTCGAAGAACGTGCTGCTGGTGCGGAATGTCGGAACCGATGCGCCGATGCCAAACGACAGGGGGTGGCTGGGGTCCAGATCGGTCAGCAGAATCGTGCCTCCGACGATATGCGCTCCGCGCGCGGCCTGCCGATCGCCCCAGGCGGCGCCGGCGGTCAGAGAGTCGAGGTCGAAGGGCCGTTCGGTCAACTCGATCAGCTCAGCCGCCACCACGTCGTCGACGGCACTGCCCATCGCGATCAGGCGGCCACCCTCATGGATCCACTGATCCAGGGGAGCCAACGTCGAGTCGGGGACGGAGCCCCCCGCGAACAGGATGATGCCGTAGCGACCGAGATCGGCGCGACTCATGCGGTCTATATCCAGGAGCGAGACCCGCAGGCCGAGCCCTGCGGACAGGAACTCCCACGTCTCCCCCGTCCGGTTGGAGCTGGCCCCCTGGCCGGTGAGCAAAGCGACGGCGGGCGGGGACAATACATCCGAACTACTGCCCCCCAGGTCCGGTCCGTCTGCCGTCAGGGCGCTGGTCGTGAACCGGACCTCGATGCCCGTGCTGCGGGCGGACTCCGAGACCACACGGGTCGTGGAGTCGGCGGAGAGACCGTTCTGACGAGCGGGGATCACCAGCACGCCCGCCGGATACTCTTCCACCGTGTCCGCGGTGGAGGCGGAAAACGAACGCGTCATCAGGCGGACCCGGACCCCGGCTGCGTGAAGGAGGTTCAGAAAGCGTGCGCTGGCGAGGCCGTCCCAGCGTACGAGGAACGCGACGGGCTCGCCGTAGATCGTCTCATCACCCTGCGGAATCTGGCCAGGAGAGGACCACTCCCGCCCGACCGGCGCCCCGGACCGGGAAACGGGGTGGACGTCGACATCGAAGGCATACGGCAGGGTCCAGGCGGAGACATCGTAGAATAGGGAATCCGAGAATGTAGTCTGGCTTCCCAGCATCGCGTCGATCAAGCGAGCCTGTGGTTGTGCAGCCGGAATGACCAGGGCCTTCCCGGGCTCGAAACGGCGACCAGAGACGGTGAACTCCTCCTCGAGCTCGTGAACCCTGATACGGTGCTTCTTCAGGAGGCTGGCCAGCTGAAGCGCCCGTGCCCGGCCCGGCTCGAGAGCCAGAACGTATGTTGATACCCCGCGCTCTTCGGCGAACCTAGGAGCCTCCGAGTAGAACTCCCATTGGAGTGCCAACAGGTCCCGCCTCAGATCTCGTGCGGCCGTGAGCGTGGACAATGAGGTGGCAAACTGATTCCGCACCGTGACCGCATACCGGAGGGGTCCGTTTACGGTCTCCGATTCCAGTCCCCGCGATGACGCTTGCTCGAACAGGATCCCCACGGCCCCATTCACGTCCGGGTACGTGGATCCCTTGCCATAGTAGAAATCGTCGAACACCTCGCGCGTGAAGTACAACTGTCCGAGCCGGTCGAGCGCGCGCGCATGGTACCCCGCGATCTCGCCGGTGAGCTCCTGGTTGCGTGCCGGCGTGTTCGGATGCGTCCGGCTCGGAATCCCGGGTTGGAAGAAGTACGTCGCATCGCCTCCCATTTCGTGGAAGTCAGCCACGAGTTGTGGCCGCCATTCGTGATACAGGCGAAGGCGCGCTTGCGTCTCGGGCTGGCGGGCCGGGAGCCAATCACGATTGAGGTCGAACCAGTAGTGGTTGGTCCGCCCTCCCGGCCAGGGCTCACGATGTTCCCGGTCCTGCGAGTCCGTGGTGTGAACCGCGCCACGGTTTCGGTTGACCCAGTCCACGAAACGGTCCCGGCCGTCAGGGTTGAGCATGGGGTCGATCAGGACGACGAGGTCGTCCAGAAAGGACTCGACTTCGGGGCCGGTGCCCGCAGCCAGATGGTAGAGGGTGAGGAGCGACGCTTCCGTTCCGCTGGCCTCGTTTCCATGGACACTGTAGCCCAGGAGCACGATCGCGGGCATGTCGTCCAGTTCGTCCGCTTCCACTCGCTCGGGGGCATCCGAGAGCCTTCGATTGGCCTCGAGGATCTTCGGCAGGCGGGCGTGATTCGCGGGCGACGTGACCACCGCGTGAATCAGCGGACGGCCCTCGTGAGTGCGGCCATGCTCTGCCACTGTGACACGATCACTCGACTCCGCGACCGCCCCGAAATACTCGACCACCCGATTCGGTTCCGTGTGCCGGGTGCCCACGAGATACCCCAGGATGTCCTCGGGCCTTGGCACCAACCCGCTGTAGGTGATGCCCACGTCGATGTGGGCATCGAGGGGCACCTGCTGGCCATGAAGTCCGGGTGCAAGCGTCAGCGGCACAATCAGGGCGAGGAGAGTTCGGGTCACGATTTCACTCCGTGTATTGGTCGGGACGCCAACGGCCGGCGCCCGGCGAGCGGCGCTCACGACTTCCGGGTTCGCACGCGCTCGACAAGTTCGAGTGTCTCCGGGGATGGATCCACCGCGTATTCATCAGCCAACCTGCGGGCAAAGTACTCGAACGCCGAAATGGCTCCAGCCCGGTCTCCGAGTTCATCCAGCAGTTCCACGAGGCGGTGGAGTGCCGCTTCGTCGAACGGATCCAGCTCCACGGCTTCGCGCGCCCGCCGTACCGCCGCAGCAGGATCTCCGCTCGCTCTGGCCTCGCCCGACAGATCCCAGCACAGGCGGGCGGCCAACCGCCGCAAGCGCAGTCGTTCCACTTCGAGCCAGCGCTCGAACTCGGGTGCGTCGTCAACGTAGAAGCCCGGAAGCAGGTCCCCTCCAAAGAGATCCATCGCCTCGGCCGGACGTTCGGCGCGAGCGAGAGACTCGAAGCGCGCCGCATCGCACGTCAGGAGGTTCGGATCTACCCCGACTTCTCCATCACCCCTCGTTCGAATGGTCTCGGAGCCTACCTCTCTCCGCAGAACGTACAGAGCCTGGCGCAGAGAATGCCGGGCGCTGTCCGGCTCGGCATCAGGCCAGAACATGCCGGTCAAGGAGTCTCGCCGCCGGAAGCGACCTTCAGGACCTGCGGCCAGGTACGCCAGAAGGGCTACCCGCTTGGGTTGACTGGCGATGGAAAGCCGGGATCCGTCGCGACCGACCAGGTCCAGGCCCCCGAGGAGGCGTAAGTAGAAGTCGGGTTGCGGACCGGCTTGCGTGCGACCGACTGGTGAGGGATGTACCGCCTCAACTCCGGAGTTGGAAGCAACGCCACTCCAATCAACCAGGGAGTGCAGTCGAGAGGCGCACTCGGCCGCCGAGGGTCGGTCGGGAGGTGTCTTGGCCAGGCATGCGTCGAGTAACTCCTGCAGTCCGTCGGGTGGAGCGAGCCCCCGATCGACGAGTCGTGCGGGGGATTCTCTAAGGTGAGCCCGAACCCGCCCGGTCACCGTCGAGGCGTCGTAGGGTCCGCCCCCGGTCAGCATCTGATACGCGAGTACGCCCAGTGAATAGAGGTCAGCTCCGGCGGTCGGCTCCTCTCCCACGAGGAACTCCGGGGCGGAATACTCGAGGTCTGTCACCAGGTGGCCTGCGGTGGTGATGTGCTCACTTGACTCGTCTGCCGAGGCGAGGAAGGCTGCCAGGCCGAAGTCCGCCAGATGAACCCGGCCCTCCGGTTCACTGCAGAGGATGCTATCCGGACGAACGTCCCGATGGACTATATCGTGCGCATGGACCGCCGAGAGCGCGGCCGCCACTTTCGCCAGCACGACACACCCCTCCCGGAGGGTGAGGTTGCCCTCCGCCACCAGCCGGTCGGCCAGGGTGGAGCCCCTGATGTACTCCATGACCAGGTACGGGGTCTGGGAGGAGAGGTCTCCCACGCGGAAGATCGATACGACGTTCGGGTGGGAGACCCGAGCAAGCGCTCGGGCCTCCCTGCGGAACCGCGCCATCGCCTTCGTGCGCCGCGACGCTCGAGCGTGCAGCACCTTGACGGCGACCAATCTCCGAAGTTCGGGCTCACGCGCGAGAAAGACGGTAGACAGTGGTCCGCCACCGAGCCTTCGCACGATCTCCAGATCCGGTCTGAGCTCATCCCGGACGGAGTTCTCGTACTCCCGGATTCGGTCAGAGATCTCCGGCGACCCCATCCCCGACTCCCGTCGGCCCATCCAGCATGGCTGCGGGAGTGCCGGGTTCTTCGTCGTAGTTCAGGTCCCGATCCGGCATCTCTCCTCCGGGGCCCAGCAGATAGTGCTGCAGCCATCGGAGCGTGCGGAGATTGTAGTCAAGGCGTGCCGCGGCGTTGCGATTGCCGTGTCCCTCCCCCGGGTAGAAGATCAGGCGAACAGGAGCCTGTCCCCGCAGCTTGAGGTGTCGGTACATCTCCATCGACTGTCCCGGATTCACCCTCTTGTCCTCCGTACCGTGCAGGATCAGGAGCGGTGTCGTGGACCGGTCCGCCCAGTAGACCGGGCTGCGCTCCAGGAACAACTCCCAATCGTCCCACGGGCGCAGTCGGTTGTGCACCAGGTACATCTCGTCCGGAATGTCACTGGTCCCGACCTTGGAGATCTGATTGCTGATTCCAACCGACATCGCGCCCACCGCGAAGCGATCGCTGTAGTAGGTCGAGAGCCATGCCGTGGCGTAGCCGCCGTACGATCCGCCGGTGACACCGACTCTGGCCGAGTCAACGAGACCTGCCGCGATTAGGTGGTCCACTCCATCCACCACGTCATCGAACTCTCGACCCCCCATGTCGGCGTGGTCCAGCATGCTGAACTCGACGCCGCGTCCGGTGCTGGCCCGGTAGTTGGGGTACAGGACGGCGATTCCCCTGGCCGCGGCGACCTGTCCCGGACGAGAGTAGGAGGTGAGCCACCCGTTGCGATTGTGGGCTTCAGGGCCCCCGTGAACGTGCACGATCAGGGGATACGTGCGGTCGCTCACTTCGGCCAACGGACGAATGAGGATTCCTTCCAGTTCGAGGCCATCGCGGGCGCTCCACCGGATGACTTCCTGCGGCGCCAACCTCATGTCGGCCAGCCAGGGGTTCGAGTCCGTGACTCGTTCGGGGGCGTCGCTTCCCCCCACCTGGACGAACAACTCTGTCGGGTGAGAGTATCGCTCACCGGCCAGGGCCATGACCTCTCCGTCGTCGGACACGGCGAACGACGTGAACACCGCGTCGCCCGGTCCGACAACGACCGATCGGTTCGAGCCGTCGACCCGCACCTGCCCGATTTCCGTCTCGGAGCCGACGTCGGCCAGGTAGCGAATCGTGCGAGCGTCGGTCCACGCAGGCAGCGTGAAATGGCCTTCGAAACCGGGGATCACGTCCCGGAATTCACCGGTCTCCGCATCGGCTACCATCAGACGACCTTCCTTGGGGTCGTTGATCGTCTCGCCCGATATGAACGCGAGGTAGGATCCGTCAGGGCTCCAGGCGGTGGCCCCCAACTTGCCGGGGTTCTGAATCCGGGCAGCGACCGTTCCGGAAGTCGGGTCGACGACGTGCAAGCGCCGATGCATGTAGGAGTCATCGATCAGCGGTGTCGGCGCGAGAGCGACCGCGATCCTGTCGCCGGCGGGTGACCAGGACAGGCTGGAAGCGTTGCCATCGAGCTCGAGGCGCCTCGCGCCTGCGAAGACCTCGTCTCCACTCCGGCGCTGCGCGATCCACACGCGAGAGAACGGCACGTCCTCTTCATACGCCACAGCCTTGAATCCTTCCTCGCGCAGCTTCTTCCGCGCCTCCGGCTCCGGGTCTGTGGCCAGGAACGCCACCCGGTCACCCGTGGGACTGAGCGAGTAGCTGCCGATCGAAGTGGAGTGCTCAAGCAAGCGCGTGGACTCCCCTCCCCCTACGGGTATCGAATACAGGACGCGGTTCCTGTCTCCTTCCCTGCGAGAGAGGTAGAGCACGCTACCCCCGTCCGGGGAGAAGCGGAGCCCGCTGATGTTGACCTCGCCTCCCACGAAGAGCCTGGATTCGCCCGTCGCGACATCGAGCAGATACAGATGGGACCATGCTGGACCATCGGCATCCACGAACGGCTCTCTCGGAACGATGACCGTATAGGCGACCTGGCCACCATCCGGGGACGCAGCGATCTGTCCTACATACTGGATGTCGGCGACCCGATGTTCTGTAAGAACGTCCTGGGTTTGCGCAGGCGCCGGCTGGGGTGCGAGGACCACGACAGCGGCGACCAGAGTGAGTGCGACTTGCCTGGCGGACACGAAGGAAACCATGGATGGCCTCCGGAGGCTCGGGTTCGGGCTGGGCGAAGCGACGGCCTCCGTCGCTTCAATATCAGACTAACCAGCGAGAAATGTACCCGCCCCCTGCGGCTGCGTCACGCAGGGGGCTGTGAATCGGCGACTTCAGAAAGGCGAATCCTCGAGGATCGCGTGCACTTCGTCCAGCGAGCCCTCGTTCCAACTCGGCGGCGTCTCGTCTTCGGCGACGTGCCACGCGAGGTAGAAGGCCAGGCGGGCCACCCGCGCGGCCTTGTCGGCGTCGATCGCGTGTGCCTCGTCAGAGGGCTGGTGGTAATCCTCGTGATCCCAGGTGGTGAAGAAGATCGCGGGGATGTCCTTCTTCACGAACACCAGGTGGTCGCTCCGGAAGAATGCCTGCTCGGACGGGTCGGGATCGGGCGCGATCGTCAGCCCAATCTCAGGATGGTGGGACGCTATGGTCTTCGAGAGGTCTCCCAGTGACGTGAACTCCTGCCCGACGGCTATGAGCGTGTCCGGGGCATTTCTCCCGATCATGTCGAGATTGATGTTGGCGACGATACCGCTGAGCGGCACCGTCGGCTCCTCGGCGAAATGC
>JAMJQV010000381.1 GCA_023554435.1 Gemmatimonadota bacterium
CATCGGGCTCGAGGACCCCGAGGGAGCGGCCGCCTACGCCCGTGTCCACCTCCCTGCGGCCCGGGTGGCGGTACCGGCGGACATCGATCGATTCACGAGACGTTTCCGCATCGGCGTCGTTCCGACGACGCTCGTCATAGATCGCGGCGGCCGACTGGTCGCGCGG
This sequence comes from Gemmatimonadota bacterium, assembly GCA_023554435.1. Lineage (GTDB taxonomy): Bacteria > Gemmatimonadota > Gemmatimonadetes > Palauibacterales > Palauibacteraceae > Benthicola. The sequence continues at coordinate 167 of JAMJQV010000381.1, forward strand.
CACGCCGGTCCTTTGGAGGAATCTGACATTGAGACCTTGCGTGGGCTGACTGCGTCCTCCACACCCTGACTCCACTCGAAAGGAGACCCCCGATGAAGAGACTCTGGCTCGTACTGGCTCTGGCCGTGCTGTCGGTGCCTGCGCCCGCGAGGGCCGCGGCGGAAGCCGGCCCGGCGAGGTGCCAGGACTACTGTGCCGATATGGCCGCGCGGAGCTGCGACCGAATCGACTCGTGGAAGTGCACCTGGTACATCCTCGGCTGCCTCGCGGGCTGCAACATCGCGTCCCTTTGAATTCGCGACCCAGGGAAGGAGAAACACATGGTGAGAAGGATCAGACTCTTGAGCGCCACGTTTGCCGTCGCCACGCTCGGCACCATCACCCCACCGTCAGCTGAGGCGATGACCGACAAGAGCTGGTGCATGACCTACTGCGACGCGATCCACCTCGGATGCCGCAAAACCGTGGGCTGGTTCGACAAGGACGCGTGCGAGGAATGGAAGCAGGGGTGCCTCGACGGGTGCCGGGTCAACCACTGACCCCGTGGAAACCCGCGCCGGGAGGACGCGGCTGCAGCCGCGTCCTCTCAGTCCTCCGCGATCTCGTCGTCGGCGTTCCTGCGCAGGATGCGAATGGCCAGGGCCGACGCCAGCACTCCGACGCCGAGTCCCGAGGTGAATTCGCTGTCCAACAGAACACCCACGTACCAGAGCACTCCACCGACTACCGCCATGACCATCTGGAACCGCAGCCAGTAGCGCGCTTCCGGCTTCATTCGACCAGCGGGTCACTCACCGGGGCAAGGTCGGTCTCAGCCCCCCACGAGATCACCCACGCTGCGACCAGCCCCGCGATCGCGTTGCCGAGCAGGACGAAGGGGAACGTCAGGAAGCCCTGCCGGACGCCGAGCAATCCGAGGCCCAGGAAGACCGGGTACACCACGAACAGAGTGTACATGCTCGGCAGGAGGCTGAACGTCGTCCCCTTGCCGGCAAACTCATCGCCCGGAATCACGGGATAGAGGGCGCCCAGGGCCAGGCCCCAGACCGACCCGTACAGAGCCCGGAACAGGTACTGGCCGGCCGACAGTTCGACGTCGATCCCTACCCCCAGCAACAGGGTCAGACCGATACTTCCAGCCACTACCGTCAGCACCCCGTGCACCAGGCCGGCAAGCGCACCGCCGAGAAGGCCGAGCCCAAGCCTGGAGGAGAGGTCGAGCGAGCCCTCCACCGCCGGTCCGTACGGCCGACCACCGAGCGCAACCGCCAGCAGGGCGAGCGCGCCCACCAGCAGCAGGATTCCTCCCTCGACCCCGAGCCTCGTACCCAGGTCCAGCAACCCTATCCCGCCGAGCGCAGCGGCGATACCGACGACCCCGAGGGCCACGGCCGTGGTCGAAACTCGAGTCCGGCCCGCTGTGGGCTCCGCCGCTTGTTCACTCATATGATTTCCGCCCCTGTTTCGTGTTCAGCGATCCGCTCGCTCGAGGAACCGGCGGACCCCCTCTCGACAGTCGTCGGTCTCGCGCGCGATCACGTTCACCTGAGCTCCCTCGTGGATTGCCGCCTCGAAGCTGGCCCCTTCGATCTGGTACAGCAAGCGCTTGGACAGAGCCACCGCACTCGCGCTGCGGGAGGCCAGCGTCTCGAGAAACGCCGCGGCCTCCCGATCGAACGACTCCGCCTCGAATACGCGGTTGACCAGCCCGAACCGGTACGCGGTGTCCGCGTCGATCGAGTCGCCGAGCGCGATCATCTCGAAGGCCCGCTTCTCTCCCAGCGAGCGGCGGAGAATGGCCATGACCATCGCCGGCACGAAGCCCAGCCGCACCTCCGGGTAGCCCAGCCGAACGTCGGATCGAGCCAGCACCAGGTCGCATGCGGTGGCGAGACCCGCGCCCCCAGCCAGCGCCTGCCCATGTACCAGGGCTACGACCGGCTTTTCAATCTTGCGGATGAGAATGAACAGATCGCCAAGCGCCTGGGCTTCCGCCAGGCTCACGTCGGGCCCGGCCTCCACGGCCTGTTGCAGCTCGCGAAGATCCGCCCCGGCACAGAAGGCCGGTCCCGCCCCGGCAATGACGATTACGCGGACACGTTCGTCGGACTCCGCGAGGGTGAGCGCTTCCTTCAGCTCCTCGACCAGCGCGCGATTCAGCGCGTTGCGGCGCTCGGGCCGGTCCAGAGTGACGCGGGCGATTCCCGCTCCCTCGTCCACCGAATACAGGATCTGAGAGGCCAAGGGCTACTCCTCTCCGGGCGGACGACCCGGAATCTCCCCCGCAACCACCCGGTCGCATACCGCGACGACGGCTTCGGGCACCTCCACCTCGAGCGCCAGGATACCGGCTCCGAAGGTCTTCCCCTGGGCGTCGAGCATCAGCGAAACCGTCCCGCCGCCGCCCAGAGACTCGTGAAGCAGGAAGTTCAGCGCCGAAAGGTTCGGCAGCTCGAAGCGCTCCACGTCACCGCGGCAAACGCCGGCGAAGTGGGCCTTCACTCGCTCCGGGGTGACCTGGGAGACCAGGTGTTCGTACGCCTCCGGGACGAGAGCGATGACCCCGACGTTGGCGGTGTCCCCCTTGTCGCCCGATCGGGCGAACGCGACACGCGAGAGAGGCACCTTCATCCGTTCACTTCCCCTTGCCGGAGGAACTCAAGCATCGCTGACCTCGACGCGAAGCTCGGACTCCACAGCGGTCCGGTCGATCAGGGCCGGCCAGTACGCCATCACCTCCTGCACCCGCGGCCGGCCACCGGCGAACCCCGTCACGGAAGGCGGGCCGGCGAGAATGAGTGGAGCGATCTCGCGTGTGAAGGCCTCGACGGGTGCCCTGTCGGGAGCCCGCACGCCGACTCGAAGTCCCACCTCGGGAAGATCCGCCGCCGAAGGGCCGGGTTCCAGGCCGAGACATGCGCCGGCTCCTACGAATTCCGTCCGGACTTCGTCGAAGGCCCACCCGGCCCGGTCCAGGCGCGCTCGCAGCACTTCGTCCGCCCGGCGGGCCTTTGCCAGGGCGTCCGGACCCGCATAGGTGAGACTCCCGGTGGCCTTGAATCCATCGTGGTAGGCGATGGACACCTTGAGCAGGTCCGTGCGGGGACCGCCCGTGACGCCGCTCACCCGTACCCGGTCTCCTCCCAGATCAGCCACGCGAACCGTTCCGAAGTCGGCCACACAATCGGGCGTGATGTAGTCCGCCGGGTCACCCATCTCGTAGACCAGTTGCTCGGTCACGCTGCTCCACGTCACCCTGCCCCCGAGGCCCGGGTGCTTGGTGACCACGAACGTGCCATCCGCCGTGGCCTCAATGATCGGGTAGCCCGGAACCTCGAGGTCGACGCCTTCCCAGTCGAAAAGGGTGTTGCCCCCCGCGGCCTGCGCCCCGCACTCGTTGATGTGCCCGGCCACGACGCCCGCCGCGATGCGATCCCAGTCGTCGAGCGCCCAACCGAATTCGTGCACCAGCGGGCCGTACGTCAGGGCCGTGTCCGTCGAGCGCCCGGTGACGATGATGTCAGCGCCCCGCTCGAGAGCCTCCAGGATGGGCTCCATGCCGATATAGGCGTTGGCGCTGTAGACCCGCTCCCTGATGTCGGACAGGGGAGCCCCCGTCTCCATGTTCCTGAGCTCGTGGCCCGCATCGAGCAGATCGCCCAGCCGTTCCATCAGGTCGTCCCCGGTGACGATCGCGATCCTCAGCGGACGCGCCGTCGCCACGTCGGCGAGACCTGCCACCAGGGCATCACGGCAGGCGGCCGGGTTCACGCCGCCAGCGTTCGTGACCACGCGCACCCCTCCCTCGACGAGTTCGGGAGCGAGATCCAGCATCAGGGGAACGAAATCACGAGCGTATCCCGCGGCCGGGTTCTTGACGCGCTGCTTCTGCAGGATGGACATGGTGATCTCGGCAAGATAGTCGAGCATCAGGTAATCGATGTCTCCACTTCTCACCTGGAGCTTCGGGGCCTCCTGCCAGTCGCCCCAGAACCCCTGGCCCGACGCCACCCGCACGATGCGCCCGGCCATCAGGCGTGGTCCGGGAGAGTGAAGGCGCCGATGTGCGGTGCCGGGTTTTCGAGGGCCGTGCGGAGGGCCAGGTCCAGCACGTCGCGCGTCTCGTCCGGCGCGATGATCGCGTCCACATATCCGCGGGCCGCCGCGTACCGGGCGTCGAGGTTGCGGTCATACTCCTCTCGCGTGGACTCCATCGCGGCCTCGGTGTCCGCGTCCAGAGGAACACCAGCCTCACGTGCCTTGTCGATCTTCGGACCGTGCACGGCACGGACGGCCGACTCGCCCTCCATCACCCCCATCCGGCCCGTGGGCCAGGTGAAGATGAAGTCCGGGTCGAAACCCTGTCCTGCCATCGCGTAGTAGCCTGCCCCGCTCGCGTGGCCCGTCGTGAGCACGATCTTCGGAACGCGGGCCACGGACATCGCTTCGACCATGCGGGCCCCCGCCCGGATGATCCCCGAGTGCTCGGCCTCTTTGCCGACCATGAAACCGCTCACATCCTGCACGTACAGCAGCGGGATCTTGTGCCGGTCGCACATGTCCATGAAGTAGGCGACCTTCTCGGCGCTATCCGCATAGATGATCCCGCCGAACTTCGGCCGCCCGCCCTTCGGGTCCTTGAACATCCCGCGTCGATTGGCGATCACGCCTACACGCCGACCCCGCAGGCGGGCCACCGCGGTAAGCATCTCCGGTGCGAACCCCGCCTGGAACTCATCGAAGCGGCCCGCGTCGAGGAACGTCTCCAGGACCGCTTCCAACTTGTACGGCTGTCGGTGGTCCTGCGGCATGAGGTCGTAGGCTTCATCGGCCTTGCGCGCAGGTGGCTGCGCCTCATCGACCGGCTCCGGGAGCCGCGCCGGTGAAAGATCGCTCACCAGCTCCCGGATCTTGGCGACGCACGCCTCGTCGTCGGGCACCTCGAAATGGGCCACTCCGCTGATCTGATTGTGCATGGAGGCGCCGCCCAGCTCCTCGGCCTCCACGTCCTGGCCGGTCGCGCCCTTCACCAGGTTCGGGCCACCCAACCCCATGAAGCTCGTTCCCTCTACCATCACGATCACGTCCGACAGCGCCGGAAGGTAGGCGCCGCCCGCGATGCACGGCCCCATCACAGCCGAGATCTGCGGCACGTCCAGGTAGTGTCGCATGATCGAGTTGTAATAGAAGAGCCGGCTCGCCCCATACTTGCCCGGAAAGACGCCGGCCTGGTACGGCAGGTTAATGCCGGCCGAGTCCACCAGGTAGATGATCGGCACGCGGCAGCGCATGGCGATCTCCTGGGCCCGCAGCTTCTTGGGAATCGTCTCGGGCCACCAGCTGCCGGCCTTCACGGTCGCATCGTTGGCCACGATGACCACGGGCCGGCCGCACACCTCTCCGATGCCGGTCACCACACCCACGCCGGGAGCCTGCCCGTCGTACTGATCGTAGGCCAGGAGAAGGCCGATTTCGAGGAAGCCGCCGCCGGGATCGATCAGCAGGTCGATCCGTTCCCGGGCGGTGAGCTTTCCCTGCGAGTGCTGACGCTCGATCCTCGTCGGACCGCCACCCTCGCGCAGTCGGTCCTCGAGGGCGCGCACCTCGTCTACCATCATCCGCATCCGGGACGGTTCGGCCATCAGACCTCGTCGTCCGCGCGGTTCGCGAGAAACCACTCCTGGATGTAGGTGGCCGCCTCGCCCGTCGCCGTTCCTGGCCCGAAGAGTCGACCGATGCCGAGTGCCTGCAACTCCTCGACGTCCTCCTGCGGAATGATGCCGCCACCCGTGATGAGAACGTCATCCATGCCATTTTCCCGAATCAGATTCAGCACACGCGGGAACAGGGTCATGTGGGCCCCGGACAGAATCGACAGCGCCACGACATCTACATCTTCCTGCAAGGCGGTGGCAGCAATCTTCTCGGGCGTCTGGTGCAGCCCCGTGTAGATCACCTCCATCCCCGCGTCCCGAAGGGAGGCGGCGATGACCTTCGCGCCGCGGTCGTGACCGTCGAGTCCCGGCTTGGCGACCAGTACGCGGATCTTTCTTTCAACCATGACGAATTCGCTCCGGATGGAGACGCTGGGCTGTGGCGGACAAACCGCCTTCAGCAGCGCCTTCAAGGTATCCGGCTGAAGTCTCCGTCAAAAGGCCACGGGCTCCTGGAACCGGCCATACACGCTCTCGAGTGCGCTCCGGATCTCGCCCAACGTGGCGTAGCTCCGGACCGCGTCCAACATGGGGGGCATCAGGTTCTCGTCGGCCCGCGCCGCCTCGGTGAGGGCAGCCAGAGTGCGCTCCACGGCGTCGGCGTCGCGCGTCTGCCGCAAGGCGGCCAGACGACGGCCCTGCGACTCGCCGGCGGACTCGTCGATCTTGAGGATCTCAATATCGGCCTCGCCCTCTTCCTGGAAGGAATTCAACCCCACGATGAGGCGGCTGTTGGCCTCGACCTCGTCCTGGAACCGCCGAGCCGACCGAGCGATCCTCGCCTGGAAGTAACCCGACTCGATCCCCGCCACGACTCCGCCAAGATCGTCGATTTCGGCGAACATTTCCTCGGCCTGTCGTTCCAATTCGTCCGTCATGCTCTCGACGAAGTACGAGCCGGCCAGGGGATCGATCGTGTTGGGGACGCCGGTCTCGAAGGCCAGGATCTGCTGGGTGCGCAGGGCAATCCGTACGGCGTGCTCGGTCGGCAGAGCCAGGGTCTCGTCCATGGCGTTCGTGTGGAGCGACTGAGTCCCGCCCAGAACGGCAGCCAGACCCTGGTAGGCGACCCGCACGATGTTGTTGTGGGGCTGCTGAGCCGTCAGTGTCACCCCTGCCGTCTGGGCATGGGTGCGCAGTCGCCAGCTCTCGGGCCGTTTGGCGCCGTAGATCTCCCGCATGTGCCGGGCCCAGATTCGGCGGCCCGCCCTGAATTTGGCGATCTCCTCGAAGAAGTCGTTGTGCACGTCCCAGAAGAAGGACAACCTGGGCGCGAACTCATCGACGTCGAGACCGCGAGCCATGCCTTCCTCGACGTACGTGAAGCCGTTCTTCAGGGTGAACGCGAGTTCCTCCACCGCAGTGGAGCCGGCCTCACGAATGTGGTATCCGGAGATCGAAATCGTGTTGAACTTCGGCGCGTGGGCGCTGGACCACTCGAAGACGTCGGTGATGATCTTGAGCGCTGGTTTGGGGGGGTAGATCCACGCGTGCTGCGCCTGGTACTCCTTCAGGATGTCGTTCTGGATCGTCCCCGTAACCTTCTCGAACGGGACGCCCTGCTTCTCCGCCGCAACCAGGAGGAAGCAGTACAGCATGATCGCGGGACCGTTGATCGTCATGGAAACCGAGACCCGGTCGAGCGGGATGCCGTCGAACAGCGTCTCCATGTCGGCCAGACTGGCAATCGCCACACCGCACTTCCCCACCTCGCCTTCCGACATGGGATCATCCGAGTCGTATCCCATCAGGGTCGGAAAGTCGAAGGCCACCGACAGGCCTGTCGTGCCACGAGCCAGGAGGAACTTGTAGCGCTCGTTGGTCTCTTCGGCCGTGGCGAATCCCGAGAAGAGCCGCTTCGTCCAGAGCCTGGTCCGATACATGGTGGCGTAGGGACCACGAGTGAACGGGTATTCCCCGGGAAGGCCCACGTCTGCGATGTAGTCGTCGCCCTGCGTGTCGAGCGGCGTGTACAGCGCACGGACGGGTTGCCCCGAGACCGTCGTGAAGTCCGTGTCGTCGCGCTGGGCGGTGGCTCCCGTCGTCTCATTCCAGGCCGCCAGCTTCGCCTCGAGCTCGGCCAGTTCCCGGCGCCGGCGTTCCACTTCCTGCTCCAGGTCGGCGGAACCGGGAACCTCGGTATCGATCACGGAACTCATCAGTATTCCTTCCTCGGTGGTATCGGGCGCGCCGCGCTGACAGACGCCGTGCACGAATATACGCGATGGGTGGGAGGCCGTTCCAGTTCGACGCGCCTCGGAGAGCCCGAGTGCGGAAGTCAGTTCTCCGATCCCGGCCCCAGGCGGCGGGCGAGCCTGCGCGCGATCTCGTAGGGCGAGCCTGCGACCTGGTCGGCACTCTGCCCATCGTCGCCAATCCACTCCGTCCACACGGTCGCTGCCTGTCGCTGTACCGCCCGCTCCAGGACCCGCCGGGTATGCTCGATCGCGGCGAGGCGCCGCTGCTCGTCTAGCATACCCGTCTTCTCCAGCCACTCGAAATGGCCATCGAGTCGCTCCACGAGCTCCGCGACGCCCTCACCCGTGGAGGCGGTACACTTGAGGACGGGAGCCTCCCAGTCCGGGATCTGCGGAGCGCCGCCGGAGTCGTCGCCATCGTCCGCCGGGTTCGAGCCGGCGAGGGCGATGGCCGTGAAGTCGACCCCATGGTGCGCCGGGGCGGCCGCCATCGGACTGCCCGCCCGGATCGCCTGGACGACTTCGATTTCCTTCTTCAGTCGGTCCGCGCCCGGTCGGTCCGCCTTGTTCACCACGAACAGGTCTGCCACCTCCATCAGTCCCGCCTTCATGGCCTGGATCCCATCCCCGGACTCGGGGACGAGCACGACGACTGTGGAATCCGCATTCGTCGCGACCTCCAGCTCCGACTGGCCCACGCCCACGGTCTCGAGAAGGACGTGGTCGAAGCCGAACGCATCCATGAGATCGGCGGCCTCGCGGGTCGTCGTGGCCAGGCCGCCATGCGAGCCGCGGCTGGCCATGGAGCGAATGAAGATCCCCGGCTCGGTGGCCAGGTCGTCCATGCGCACCCGATCGCCCAGCAGCGCACCTCCCGTGAACGGACTGCTGGGATCGACCGCCACGATACCCACCGTCTCGCCACGATCGCGAAGCAGCCGGGCCACAGCGGCCGTGAGCGTGGACTTCCCGGCGCCCGGCGGACCCGTCAGACCGATTCGCCGCGCCCGTCCGACCCCATCGTGGAGCGCATGCAGCAGGTCTTCAAAGCCGCCGGTCTGATTCTCGACCCGAGTGATGCAACGGGCCAGTGCGAGGGAATCGCCTGCTCTGAAGCGATCAGCCAGCCGCTGCAGCGACGGTGTGAGCGGACGCGCGGAGGTCTCATCCATGCTGGCGAAACTGCCGCGGATGATCCGGCCCGGCAAGAAGTGGAACGCGAGACGGCCACCCCGGGAACCCCCGGAGTGGCCGTCAGCCCTGCTACCGTCCGAATGCGTCGCTGACCTGCGCGGCCCGCTCCTACTTCGTGCGCACGATGGCCATGTACGGCATGATCGCGGCACTCACGTCGGCACCGGTGCCAGTTTCCATCAGGCGCAGGCCGGTTCCACCGGTCGCCGCATTCGCACGCAACGTGACGTACGATGATGTGGCCGTGAACAGGTCCATGCCCAGGGAACTGGATACGTTGAGCACCCGACTGATTGGCATGAGGGGCCAACTTCCCGTCGGGCTGGCGACGCCACCGATGCTCGGGTTGTTGTAGATATCGCGCATCCGGTACGACGTCGTCTGCAGCGACGCCCGGACGGGTCCACCGAGATCGTCCCGGTCCTCCACCACCAGCATGGCCGCCCATTCCGCCGCAAGCATGTCGAACGGAACTCCGAACACGTTGCTCACCGCGTCTCGGGAATTCGTGGCCCCATCCGTGATCAGTGCCCGAGTCAGTTGCCACTCGGTCACCGGATCCCCGAACCGGTCGAGCAGATAGCGCACGAAGCTCCAGTTCGCTCCCCGCATTCGGAACGTCTCCATGCCGAGTGGATCTTCGGCGTTGAGGAGAGCCGCCGTGTCACCGGGAGCGTCCAGGTA
>JAMJQV010000382.1 GCA_023554435.1 Gemmatimonadota bacterium
TGAGAGGTTCACGATGGAGTTCGACCTCAACATCGGCGCGCCACACATCGGAACGTACATCTTCGTGCACGTCGGTGACGAGTCGAGGATCAACACGAGCCAGTATCCCGGCAATTACTTCGTGTTCAACTCCGATCCGGGGGTGGCCGGAAATGCACGCGAGTCGCGCACCCAGACGCACCGGCTGGCCAAGGAACTGACGCCGATTCGCATCCACGTCGACGGCTCGTACGTGAAGGTCTACCTGAACGAGCAGCGGATCTCGAACATCCCGAACGCCGAGATCCCGAGGTCGGACCGGGTCCGCTTTCGCGTGGTCGCGAACCAGAACTACCCGACCTATCTCGGCAACATCCGGATCGCGGCCGGCGGTGGCGATCTGTACGACGTGCTTTCCACGGAAGGCCGCTTTGCCACGCAGGGGATCCTGTTCGATTTCAACTCCGATCGCATCAAGCCCGAATCGACGCCGACGCTGCGGGAGATCGGGGAGATGCTGCAGGATCACTCGGACATGAGCCTTCTGATCGAGGGTCACACGGATGCTGAGGGAGACGATTCCTACAACCAGGAGCTGTCCGAGCGGCGAGCGCGCGCCGTCGTGAACTACCTCGTGGCGGAGTACGGACTCGACGAGGTGCGGCTCGCAGCCGAGGGCTTCGGTGAGTCGATGCCGGCCGCCGACAACGCGACCCCCGAGGGACGCCAGCAGAACCGCAGGGTCGAGCTGGTCGTTCGGTAGCGCTTGACTCAACGCATCGCCGCCGTATTCTCCGGCGATGCCTAAGCGCGAAGACATCTCCTCGATTCTGCTGATCGGTTCCGGACCGATCATCATCGGCCAGGCCTGTGAGTTCGATTATTCGGGCACGCAGGCCTGTCGCGCGCTTCGTGAGGAGGGCTACCGGGTCATCCTGGTGAACTCCAATCCCGCCACCATCATGACGGATCCCGACATCGCCGACGCCACCTACATCGAGCCGATCACGGCCGAGTGGGTGGAGAGGGTAATCGAGAAGGAGAAGCCGGACGCCATCCTTCCCACCATGGGCGGGCAGACAGCCCTCAACGTGGCCCTCGAACTGAACGACACCGGTGTGCTCGAGAAGCACGGGGTCGAGCTGATCGGGGCAGACACGCGGGCCATCCGCATGGCGGAAGATCGGGAGGAGTTCGCCGAGGCCATGGAGCGGATCGGCCTCAGGGTCCCGCACGGCGGCTTCGCGCACACGGTCGACGAAGCCCTGGTAATCGTCGAGGACACGGGCTTTCCGGCCATCATCCGTCCCTCGTTCACGCTGGGGGGCACCGGCGGCGGCATCGCGTGGAACCGCGAGGAGTTCGATGCGAAGGTGAGGCGCGGGCTCGAACTGTCACCGATCACCGAGGTCCTGATCGATCGCAGCGTGATCGGGTGGAAGGAGTTCGAGCTCGAGGTCATGCGGGACGGCGCCGACAACGTCGTCATCGTGTGTTCGATCGAGAATCTCGATGCGATGGGCGTGCACACCGGTGACTCGATCACGGTCGCGCCGGCCATGACCCTCTCGGATCACGAGTACCAGGAAATGAGGGACGCCGCCATCGCGATCATCCGCGAGATCGGGGTGGAAGCGGGTGGCTGTAACGTGCAGTTCGCGCTGAGTCCGACCGACGGCGAGCTGCTGGTGATCGAGATGAACCCCCGCGTGTCTCGCAGTTCGGCCCTCGCCTCGAAGGCCACCGGCTTTCCGATCGCCCGTATCGGCGCCAAACTCGCGGTCGGATATCGGCTCGACGAGATCGACAACGCGATCACCCTGAAGACCCCGTCCTGCTTCGAGCCCGTGCTGGACTACGTGGTGGTCAAGATCCCGCGGTTCGCGTTCGAGAAGTTCCCTCAGGCCGACGCCACGCTGGGCGTGCAGATGAAGGCCGTGGGCGAGGTGATGGCCATCGGCCGGACGTTCAGCCAGGCATGGCTCAAGGGCTTCCGGGCCCTGGAAAACGATCGCTGCGGCTGGGTCCCGGCGGACGACCCGGCGGACGATCGCCTGCCCGATGACGAGTTCGAGTCCCTGCGATCCGCGATTCGAACGCCCACACCAGAGCGTCCGTTTCAGCTCTGCCGCGCTTTCGCCGCCGACATCCCCGTGGAAGAACTGGCGGAGCGCAGCCACATCGACCCGTGGTTTCTCGACCAGCTGCTGCAGATCTCCATGGCGGCCCGGGAGTTCGGGGCGCTGGCCGAAATCGGGGCGGACGAGATGCTGGCCGCGAAGCGAATCGGGTTTGGTGACGGCGAGCTGGCGCGACTGAGGGGTGTGGACGAGGACGAAATCCGGACCCTCCGCCACGAACTGGGAATCCGGCCCGTATTCAAGACGGTGGACACCTGCGCCGGCGAGTTTCCCGCCGCCACTCCGTACCTGTACAGCACGTACGAGACGGAGAATGAGTCGGTGCGAACGGACCGGCGAAAGGTCGTCATCCTCGGAAGCGGCCCGAACCGGATCGGGCAGGGCGTCGAATTCGACTACTGCTGTGTGTCGTCGTCCCTGGCCCTGCGTGGAGTCGGGGTCGAGACGATCATGATCAACTCGAATCCGGAAACGGTCTCGACCGACTTCGACATTTCGGACAAGCTGTACTTCGAGCCGCTGACGTTGGAGGACGTGCTGGAGATCGTGGAGCACGAGAAACCGGAGGGCGTGATCGTTCAGATGGGTGGACAGACACCCCTCCGGCTCGCCAGGCGCCTGCAGGATCTCGGCGTACCCATCCTCGGGACCAGCGTGGATGCGATCGACCGGGCGGAAGATCGCAAGCGGTTCGAGGCCCTGTGCCGCGAGCTGGACATCGCCTGCCCGGAAGCGGGCACGGCGAGAAGCGTGGACGAGGCGGTCCAGGTGGCCGACGCGATCGGCTACCCCGTCCTCGTGCGGCCGAGCTACGTGCTCGGCGGCCGGGGCATGGAGATCGTGTATGACCGGGAAATGCTGAAGGAGTACTTCGCGGTCGCCGCGAGCGCTTCGCCCGACCACCCTGTCTTGCTCGATCGCTTCCTGGAGGACGCCTTCGAGGCAGACGTGGATGCGGTGTGCGACGGCGAAACGGTGCTGATCGGCGGAGTCATGCAGCACATCGAGGAAGCCGGGATTCACTCTGGCGATTCGGCGTGCGTCCTGCCTCCCTACCTGCTCAGCGACGACGATATCGCCGAAATGAAGCGCCACACACGGGCGTTCGCGCTGGCCCTGGGTGTCGAGGGCTTGATCAACGTCCAGTACGCCGTGCATGAAGGCCGGACCTACGTGCTCGAGGTCAACCCCCGGGCCAGCCGGACCGTGCCCTTCGTGAGCAAGGCTACCGGTATCCCGCTGGCCCGGGTGGCCGCCCGCGTCCTGGCCGGCGAGCGCCTGCCTGAAATGGGCCTCCCGGAGGATCCCGTGGTGCCCGGCGTGGCGGTGAAGGAAGCCGTCTTCCCGTTCAACAATATCCCTGACGCCGACCCTCAGCTCGGCCCCGAGATGAGGTCAACGGGCGAGGTCATGGGCTGGGCGGACAGCTTCGGGCTCGCGTTCGCGAAGGCGCAGGTGTCGGCGGACGGATCGCTGCCCCTCGAAGGACGGGTAGTCGTGACCGTGCACGACCGCGACAAGGCCGCGGCAGCACCGATCGTGCGCCGATTCCACCAGCTCGGATTCGAGATCGTGGCCACGGAAGGAACGGCCCGCTACTTGAGGGGACGCGGCGTTCCGTGCGAGTCCGTGCTCAAGGTGCACGAGGGGCGACCCAACATCATTGACCTGCTTCTGTCGGGCGACATCCAGCTGCTGCTGAACACACCGCTTGGCAAGCACGCCCAGCAGGACGACTACATGATCCGGCGGGCGGCGATTACCCGGGGCGTACCCTACACCACGACCCTCTCAGCGGCGTCCGCGGCCACGGACGCCATCATGGCGCTGCGCTTCCGCAAGCTATCGGTGCGCAGCCTGCAGGAGCGGACGGGCCTCCCCGGCGTCGCCGTTTCGCAGCAGACCTGAGGAACCGAGCGGCCTCACTTCCGGTTCTGCCAGAGGATGAACGACATCACGCTCATTTCTCGACGACCGACGGGTCCGCGGATGGCGATCGTGGCCGCTGCGCTCGTGTTTCTCTCGGCATGTGGTGGAGACCCGGAACACACCGGTGATCCAGCGGCCGAGCACCGAATGGCCGGTGCCATAGCCTCGGATTTTCATCCGCAGCCGGATGATCGCATATTCGAGACCCTGCAGGACTTCGTCGATGGGTACTGGGCGCGCATGATTCCGCCCCAGGGAGAGCCCCCGGAATCCTGGTCTGACCTCGAAGCCTCTCTCCGGCCGGAGGACTGTGCCTCCTGTCATGCCGCCCAGTACGAGGACTGGCAGACCACGGTGCACTCGGGCGCCTACTCGCCGGGGCTGTCGGGACAGCTGGTGAACTGGGAGGATGCGTCGTTCGGCACCGTGCAGAGTTGCCTGGTGTGCCATGCGCCGCTGTCCGAACAGAGCGCTCGCCTGCCGCGTGGCGATGAATGGCTTCCCAACCCGGCGTACGACCAGGATCTTCGGGACCACGGAATCGTCTGCGCTTCCTGCCACGTCCGTTGCAACCGACGGCATGGTCCTCCGAGGAGGGACGGATCGGTGGAACCGTCTCCCGAGGGCTCGCCGCACGGGGGGGTGATCCGGACCGAGTTCTTCGAGGACTCCCGGTTCTGCGCCGGTTGCCACCAGTTCGGCCCCGGCGGTGCGGCCCCGAACGGCAAACCGCTCGAGAATACCTTTGCCGAGTGGGACAATAGCCGCTACGCCGATGAAGGAGTGTCCTGTCAGTCCTGCCACATGCCCGACCGACAGCACCTGTGGCGGGGCATTCACGATCCCGGGATGGTACGGTCAGGGATCACGATCGAGTGGCTGACTGAACCGAGCGCAGCGGGCGACGCTGGCCTTCGTATCACCAATACCGGCACGGGACACCAATTCCCCACGTACGCCACGCCGTTGGTTCTGGTGCGCGTCCTGTTGCTGGACGAGAATCGGGACGCGATCGACGGAGCGATGGTGGAGCATGAAATCGCGCGGCGCATCGCCTATCAGGGTGGAGCCTGGGTCGAGCTTGCCGACACGCGGCTGGCCCCGGACAGCGCCGTGGTCGTATCCGTTCCCGTTGCAGAGGGAGCGCGGCACGCCCGTGCCGAGATCGTGGTCCAGCCAGATGCGTTCTATAGGGAGGTTTTCGAGATGCTGCTGGCGGGTATGCTCAGCGACACGTCCAGCACGCTTCTCGGTGAGGCTCAGCGCCGGGCAGAGTACAGCCCGTACATCCTTTTTGATGAGACCGTTACACTGACCCGGTAGGTCAGGCGGGCAGCTCGACCACGAAGGTGCTGCCGCTGCGCTTTCCTTCGGATTCCGCCCGGATCCGACCCCCGTGCATTTCCACGATGCGCCGCGCCATGGCCAATCCCACGCCGGTTCCCAGGCCTCTCGGGTCCAGGCGGCGGAATACGTCGAACACGCGCTCGAGGTCAGCCGGATCGATGCCCATTCCGTTGTCACGGACAAAGATCACGTGCTTGCCGGGACGCGGTGTCGTACCGATTTCGAGTCGCGGCTCGGGCTGGTCACCCATGTAGGTAACCGCGTTCTCGACCAGGATCCGGAGGAGTTGAAGCAAGCGGATTCGGTCGCCGAAGACCCGCGGAAGGTCTCTGATCTCCACACTGACGTCCCGCGACCGGATCCGGCTGCGGCACAGGTCCACCGCCTCCGCCGCCAGTTCGCCCAGGCATACGGTCTCCAACGTCTCGGGCAGGTGACCTATGCGGGCCAGTTCTTCCAGGCTCTCCAACATGTCCCGCAGGTGGATGACGGCCCGGTGTGCCCTCTGCACGTCGGCGTCGAGAGCGGGATCACTGTCGTCGAGACGGGAATCCAGGCGCATTAGACCCGCCGCTACGGCGGCGAGCGGATCCTCGAGCTCCTGCGACACGGACGCGGCCATGCGTTCGAGTTCCTCGTTCGTCGCTTCGAGTTCGGAGATCAGGCGGGCGCGGTCCAATTCCGCCTGTCGCCGGGCCGTGATGTCGCGGACCCCGCCCACCGCGTTTATGGCTCCGTTCCCTGCCTCCAGGGGACGCGCATAATCGCGGACCCAGCGGACCTCACCACTTCGGGTCACGATCCGGTACTCCGCTGTTCTCGTTCTGCCCTTGAGCAGGGCGGCCATGTGTGATTGAAGTCCGGCCCTGTCATCCGGATGAACCAGGCCGAGCCACCCGACCCGAGGATCGAGGTCCGAAGGCCGGTACCCGACGACGCGGGCCGTGTCCATGTTCGTCCACAGGAGTTCGGCTTCGCCGTCTGGCAGAATCCTAAGCGAGTACGCCCAGTCCGCGACGACTTCCGCTATCGCTCTATAGCGCTCCTCGGCTCTGCGAAGATCGTCGATCGCGTGCGCGGACGCGACGTCCGCGACGCCTGCTGCGGGTGACTCGGTCTGTTGTGCAATCGGTTGCTTCATCACACGACACCGGGCTGGAAAGTCTGGCCTGGTCGCGATACCCACATCGGTAGGGGGAGCCGGGGCGCGACCGTCCGCGTGCCAGACGAGCAAGATTGAAACCGAAACGGGCCCGTGAAGCGGAAGAAGAACGTCCTGCGAAGACGAACGCCGTCCGGACCCCGTTCGATGTCCTGAATGCGCGCCACGCTAATGTGTTTCACTTAAATCAAATACGCTGACGACCGCGTGAATGTCGGAGAGGCCTGAGGGCCTGCCCGTGGGCCTGCGAGTGGCGACTGAGAGAGGTTGGTCTGACCTCCTGATGCACCCCCCGGCATCGTCATTTTGGCCCAAAAACGGACAACGGATCGCGCCATTCGTGGGCCGATGCTTGTGAGATCCAACGTGCGTGAGTACGGTCCGATCATGTTCAGCCGTCCGTCTTTCAATCACCGATACGGACTACCGGCCCTGGCGACGGGCCTCCTTCTCTTATGCGGACCCGGAGAGGTCGCTGCCCAGCAGTCCGCCCGCCTCGAGCTCGCCGGGATACCGGGCGACTGGCTGGAATACAACCATCGCAACGACCTGGTGGTGGACCTCCCCAGCGATCTCGGTGGTCCGGCGACCACCCGCACCGACATCCGGATGCGGCACGTGGTGGAGTCGGCCTCGGCGGAGGCGATCGCCTATGTCACTACACTCGAGGAGGTCGCGCTCGAAGTGCGGCCCACTCCGGCCCAGGTTCCCGATCTCAGCGGCATCCAGGGACTTCAGTTCCACCACACGGCCAGCCGGAGCGGACGTACGCTGACCCTCCGCCTGGCCGGACAGTCGTCAGAGGCCGGGCCGGGTCTTATCGAACAGATGGAGAGTTGGCTGGGTCAACTCGGCTTCCCTCTCCTGCCGGAGGGAGTCGTCACGGTCGGAGACGAGTGGTCGGAGACGGTGCCCGTTCCAGCGATGGCGCTCGGTCTGGCGGTAGATTACGACGTCATCCAGACACGAACAGTTCGTCTGACCGAGTTGCGGTCGACGGGCAGTTCGACCGTGGCGTTTCTGGTGGTTACCACCATCTGGGCGCCTTCTCCGGACCCGAGCGGGACCGGTGGAGGTGTGGCCTCGTTACGAGGCTCGGCCGAGCAGGTGGTGCGGTTCGATACGCGGCTGGGCCGGTTTCTGGGAAGTACCGGGACGAGCCAACTGGAAATCGTGCTGACTCCGGAAGGCACGGCGCAGTACGTCGCCGTATCCGCGACGGGCCGTCAGGTCACGGGCCTGGCGGCCTCGGGCGACGCCGGGTCCGCTGTCAGGGAATGACGCGGCCGCTCAACTCCAGCAGTCTCTCGCCACGCACCGCCGCCGCTTCCGCATCGTCCGGCCTTTCGAGGTAGTCCAACGCGGCGGCCAGGGCGATGTGGGCGATGTAGTACTGCGCCGGGATGCTCGCCCGCGTGGAAGGCTCGGGCCACAGTGTCCAGTCGAACAGGTAGTCCAGGCGGAAGACATCCCAGAGCAGGTGCTCGGTCCGCTCGACGTCCACCCACCTTATGATGAACTGCGGATCCAGCAGGACGATGTTCTCAGTAGGCTCGATATCCTCGACCAGCTTGTGCGCGAGTCCGTGCCGGATCAGGTGCGCGCCGAGATTCCACTGCTCGTACACCGGTGGCGCGGTGGCGGCAAAGTAGATCGGCCGGTCCCCCAGCGACTCCTGCACGATGAACCACACCAGGAAGTCCGGATGCATCAGGAACGTCTCCTGGTCGAACTGCACCGTGATGTTCGGCGTGAACTGGACGGTCGTGCCCGCGGGAATCGGTTGATAGATCGGCAGCGAGTCGATTCTCGCGTCCGAGAGCGAATGGATGGCTCGCTGCGGCGGCGTGACATCCCAGTCACGATACAGGTCGATCGCGTTCTCGCGGTCGAAGGGCCTCTGGCAGGTGACCACGGTAGGCGTAGCGAGTGGGTCGACGCCTTCCGGACACGGCGTGGTCAGGTCCCGCAACTGCTTCGGATACCACTTCGTGCCGAGATACGAGTGGACGATGACGGTCACGTCGCGCCGGATCCCCTCGACCTCCTGTAGGTACCATAGCGGGAACGTGTCGTTGTCTCCGTTGGTGAAGACGACCCCGTACGGCTCTATCGACTGCAGGATGTTCCAGGCCCAGTCCCGCGCGGAGTAGTCGCCCCGTCGGTCGGCGAGAGCGAAGTTGAAGATCAGCGGCAGAAACGCGATGCTGAGGACCGGTGACGCGAGGCGGAGGCCGCGGGTCGGATCGCCCTCGGCAGCAAACCGGTCCCCGATCCACTTCCAGACGGTTGCGATCCCAATTCCCGCGTACAGGCCCCACACGTTGAAGCTGAACACGTAGAAGTAGTCGCGCTCTCTCACTTCGCGGCGATCCAGAGGGATGTCTCCGTAGGTACTGTACCCGTACTTGAAGTTCAGGTAGAAGATCAGGAGGACCGTGATCGTGGCCAGGAACGTGGCGAAGTAGACGAAGCTGTCCATGTCGCCGCGAGCATGTCGAACGAGGCCGATGATCCCGAGTGCCAGAAACAGCATCGTGACCAGCCCGCGGACCCCGATCGGGAGCGTTCGCGCCCACTGCCAGTCGAAGTACTGCCAGAACATCGCAAACTGGGCTCCCCGCGGAGACTGCTCTTCGGCCCAGGGTGGCTTCTGGTACTGCTCACGCGCGATCGAGGCCGCGAGCTTCTCGCACCGAACCGCCAGCTTCTTCTCGCCAAAGCCGGTTTCGTACTGTTTCGGGATCACCGCGTCGATGATCCGGTTGCTCGGCGAACCGTCTTCCCCGATCACCACGCACTCCGGATCCGCCTCGTCGATGATCGGATTCTGGGCCGATCGAATGGGCACGAACAGGAGCTGGACCGAGAAGCCGATGAGCAGGAATACGGTGCCCGCCACCGCGACCCGAGGCGACAGGACGACAGCCACCACGGCGAGTACTCCCGTGTACAGCCACAGTCGCGGCAGGGGCCAGCCGAGTCCCTGCAGCGCCGCACCGAGGGCCACACCGACCACGAGTCCGCAGGCCACGATCGCCACTGATCTCCAGTTCAGCAGGCGACCGTGGTTGTGCCAGAACACGAACACGGCCAGGGCAGGCAGCGGAAGAAGCGACATCTGGTGGTTCGTCGATCCCAGGCCGAGCAGGAACGCGATCAGGACCATGAGCCGGTCGCCACGGTACGTGTCGCTGTGGTCCTCCCACAGCATCGCCAGGTACGAAATCGCGGCCACGAACATGAGCGAGACCGTGTATACCTTCTCGTTCACGTTGGACTGGGCCCACACCGTGTAGGCCGTTCCGCTCACCAGGACGGCGCAGAAAGCGACCATCAAGGCGACAGCCCGGTTTTCGGTGAAATGGGCCCAGATGCGCATCACCGCGAGGAACCAGAACACGGCGGCGGCGGCGGAGACCGTGGCGCTCAGCAGGTTGATCCGGGTCGCGATCTCCAGACCGGTCCATCCCGTGAGCAGCAGCCATCCCTTTCCGAACAAGACGAAGAAGGGGTTCCCGGGGGGATGCGGCAGGCCGAGAATGTGCGCCGTCGCTATGTACTCGGACGTGTCCCAGAAAGCCGTCGACGGCCCCAGGGTGAACACGTATAGCAGCCATATCGCGAAGCCGGACAGGACAGCCCACGCCCAAACCGGAAGCCGTCCGACCTTCTCTCTCTCGATGCCTATCATTCGCCTGCCAGCAATCCGTGTTCGTCAGGGTGGCACGCGGCAGGAATGCCGCTCGTACGCCGCCTCTCGCCGTATCATGAAGGCCGGGAAGCTAACCCGGAGTGAGGCTCATGGCCAAACTCGGGCGGAGAGCACATGCACGCTTCCGTCCCGCACGTTCACATCGCCGAGGTCGATCAGGCGCGTGTCCCCCTCGCCCGTCTCGACCTCCAGCGTCAGTGGATGGGTGCCCGGTGGCAGGCGAAGACGAACCACGGACAGCTCGTCTGGCAGCAGGTGCCAGGAACGCGTGTCGGCACGCTCGAACAGCGCGGCGGCTGCGTTGGCGGTGAGGAACGCGATCTCGCCCAGGATTTCGTTCTTCTTGTCCACCTCTTTCTCGATTCCCCGGGCCAGCTCGTACTTCAAGGCCGTTCGCGCTACGGCCTTGATCAGGATCCCGCCGATCTTGTCTTCAAACTCGTCAGTGACCGCGGCCGAGACGGACCCCCGCATGCCCGGCCGCATCACCGTGGGACTCGGACCTGCTGGAGCGGGGGGGGCAGATTCATCGTCTGCGGCTTCGTTCTCGCCCGGGAGGACTCCCGCGCCGAGGTCCTCCGGCGTGGCGGTGGTCGCCTGTGGCCCGGAGTCCAGCGCCGCCATCTGCAACGGCCTGGCGTCAGCGGCAATCGACAGCCCG
This sequence comes from Gemmatimonadota bacterium, assembly GCA_023554435.1. Lineage (GTDB taxonomy): Bacteria > Gemmatimonadota > Gemmatimonadetes > Palauibacterales > Palauibacteraceae > Benthicola. Next base: position 10,935 of record JAMJQV010000382.1, read on the forward strand.
AGTACCGGCAGGTCCGTCGGAAGACCGGACGGGGTCATCTCCGGCCAGGCAACCCGCATCAGGTAGAGGTCGCGACCCGGGTTGGACTCGTTGTCGCTCTTCGCAGCGCCCGGAACGATGCACTTCCCGCCTGAACTGCCCCGCCAGTCCGTTCCGGACTCGGCGAGAATTTCCGAGAAGTCATAGCGTCCCTGGAATGCCCTCGACGCGACACAGGATGCCGCAGCGAAGCGCACGTTGGAGTTCGAATCATGCAGTGCGTCCGCCTCGACCGGGAACAGCGGCACGTTCAGCGAGTGCTCCACCCTGTGCGCCACGAACCCATGCTCGAGAAGGACCACCACGTCACCTCCTGGCTCAGGGGGCTTATAGGGTGGCGCGAGCAAGCTGTCCGGAGCCACGGGCACCCGGCCGCTGTCCGTGGGGGCCGTGAGCTCGAGGTCTTCCGGCACGGCGGCGGCAGAGTCCCGGCCCATCCCGGAGGCCAGTTCCGCCATGATCGAATCCAGGGCCGTGTCGAAGTCCTGTTTCGGCTGGGGAGGGGTCTCCTCGACCCAGTCTTCTCCATACAGGTCGAGAAAGCGCGGCCGAAGCGGTGTGTCCCCGATCACTTCCCCCGGCGACCATACGTGGCGGTACGCGACCGCGGCGTCGTTGCGGTTTCCCGAGGCCTCGAACACCGAACCGGCGAAGTAGCGGAGGAGCTCCCGCATCGCGGCCTCGTCCGGCTCCAGGTCGTCGTCTTCGCCCAGCTCCAGTAGTCGACTCAAACGACGGGCCTCGACGGCTGCCTCCTCCGGATCGCCCAGGGCCAGGTAGTTGAGAGCACCGTAGTAGTTCACCATCAGGCGCTCCGTATCGCTCGGAAGCCACGCCAGGGCCCGGTCATTGGTGACGATCGACAGCAGCGCCAGCGATACGCTTCTCGTATAGCGATCGTCGATGATCGCCTCGGCGCGCTGGAGCAACTCGTTGCTTTCCTCGAAGAGACCCGCGTAGTGAAGGAGGAGCCCACGGTGCATCAAGCGCAGGAGCTCGTCTCCTATGTCGCCGCGGTCATCCGGATCCGTGAGTTCGAGGGCCTCGACGAAGGCCTCATCGCGGGCCAGTTGTCTGAGGTCGGTGTCGTGCATCGACCGACCTTCGGGCCCGGTGTTGTGCGACGCCATGAGGTGGCAACCCGAAAGAAGCAGCGCCGCCAGCACCGCCAACCCGGGCGAAAGCTGGCGGCGCCGGAAGATCCGAGGCCCGCGTCGGGGCCGATCGAGATCTCCGTTGGTCACCATTACTGAGGTACCTGTCGCTCCAGGATCAGGATGCGCTGCTGCGCGAGGGCGATCGCCTCCGCCATCCGGGCCGCCGCCTCACCCCGTGCCTCGATGGTCTCGAGCCTCATCTGGTGCAGGAACAGCTGGTACTGAATCAGCGCGGCGTAGGGCCGCAGGGCCTTGTCCAGCGCCTCGGCGATCTTGTAGTCGATCATCGGATCGCCCGGCGTCAGGATGCTGGCCCGATCGTACCGGTTGAGGGCCGAATCGAAGTCGCCCCGCGCCGCGTAGTCGTCGCCCTCGCGAATCAGCGCGTCGGCGAGTGCCTCGGCCCGACCTTCGGTGGAGGCATCGTACGGCGAATCGACCACCCGTACGCCCTGGGCTTCACGATACGCGTACCGACTCACCGTGTTCGAGGCGAGCTGCACCACCGCGAGATCCCCGACCACGTCCGTCGGCGGACTGAGGGAGGTCGCGGGCATCATGACCGTCGCGTCACCGGCGTGGCGAATGGCCCAGGCGTCGTCCGTCGTGCCCGTGGCTGCCAGCACCTGCGTCTCGTTCATGCCGATCGAGACCTCGCCCCGGACCAATGCCTCGCACACCTCGGGGGCGCAATCGGCCATGGCCTGGGCCGTGAGCGCCTCTCGCTCCTCGGCCTTCGCTTTCGCGTTGGCGGCCTGCGCGGTTGCCTCGGCCACCGCCGCCGAGGAGTCCCCGACTCGCTGGTCGTTCTCCATGATGGGCTCCTCGTGCACCTTCTTCGGCGTGCAGGCCGAGAGGGCCGCGAGAGCCAGCAACAGGAACGTCCGTTTCATCGTTCTCTCCCGTATGAGGGCCCCGCGCCCGCGGGACCCGGTCTGGAGCCCGATCGCGAGATCAGAGCCCGAACGGCTTCCGTTCGATGTACTTCTTGATTTCGTGCTGTCCTGCCCACACGACCGCGTTCGTCTGGAGATCGATCAGGCGCGCATCGACCTGGTAGAACACGATCGCCTCTTTGCGCTTCGCACCCAGGTACACGGTCTCTTCTTCATCCTGGATCGACGTGAGGTCGCCCTGGAGGATGTAGTTGGCACCGAGTTCCTGGCCGAGCCGGGCCCGCGTGTCCGCGCGCGCAAACTCCTGCTGGTCGTCCCGCTCACCCCGTACTTCTTCACGTTCTTCGGAGCTCGCGACCACGGTGACCAGTCCCGAGTTGATGTACGCGAACTCGACGTCCCGAACGAAGACGGTGGTCTCGATGTGCTCCGACGTACGATTCCGGAACTCGCCGACGATCACGGCCGGCGACTCCCCACCGTTGTTGTTGTAGTACCTCTCGAGCCACGGCCCGGTAATGCTCTGCTCGATCAGCGCGTTCGCCACCAGGCGCGAATCCGTGTCGTTCCACGCACCCGAAAGGTCGGTGACCGTGTCCGGTTCGACCCTCGTGACGTGCTTGTTGCTGCAGGCCGTCGCCGTGAGGGCAAGCAGAATGAAGGCAACTGGGGCGCCCATCGCGCGGCGTGGCTTGCACAGATTCCTGGCAAACATGGCTCCTCCGAGGTGAACCTCTCGTTGGTCTGACGTGGCGTTCCTACACTGCGTGCGCCGTACGGTTTCCGGGTTCCATGGTTCCATTCGATCCGTCATTGACAGCGCATGGGCTGTGCCGTGATCCTTCGCGCCATGACACGTGACCCGATGGCGGCTCGAATTCAGGGCCAGATCGACGCCCCTGCCTCGAAACGGCGGTATGTACGGTCGCTTTTCGGCCGTATTGCCGGGCGATATGACCTTACGAACGATCTCATGTCGATGGGTCGTCACCGGGTCTGGAAGCGCCTGGCTCTCGGTCTGGCGGAGATCCGGCCGGGACACGTGGTCCTCGATCTCGCCGCCGGCACCGGGGATTTCGCAATTCGGGCGGCAAAAAATGCCGGGGCCTCAACGGTGATCGCGGCCGACCTGACCTGGGAGATGATGGTGGCGGGGAAGTCCAGGCCCGAGGCGGAAGGCGTGCAATGGACGCAGTGTGACGCGACTGATCTTCCCTTCCCCGACCAGAGCATCGATCGCGTGCTCGTGGGCTACGGACTGCGCAACTTCCCGGACCTGAACTGGTGCATCGGAGAAATCCGACGATGCCTGACGCCGGGCGGGCGGTTCGTCTCACTCGACTTCGGACGGGCTGAGCCCGAGTGGCTCGACCACTGGTATCTCAAGTACCTGGATGTCAGCACGTCGGTCGCCGGCTGGGTTCTTCATCGCGACGTGGAATCCTACCGATACATACCGGAATCGCTCCGCCAGTACCCTGCGCAGAGGGGAGTGACGGAACTCATGCAGCGACACGGATTCGTTCGCTGCGGGCACATCGACCTCGTGTTCGGCGCGATGGCGATCAACTTCGGACAGGCGCCCGGCTGACCGCCGAACGCCTCAACTCTCTCGCTGTTTCCAGATCGTGAGCTGCTTGTGACCCGTCTCACTGCCTTCCATGCGGGCGGTGAGCGTATCGCCGTCCTGCAGATCCAGATCGTCTCGCATATCCTGTGGGATCGTGATTCGGCCACCGCTGCCCACGGTGACAGTGGAATAGTACAGGACGCGGTAGATTCCCATGCTCGCTCCTCCGGGACGGGTGCTGGTGCCGGCGGCAGGTGAATCGCCGGGCGGGAGCCTGGCGGCCGACACTCGCTACAGTCTGGAAGTATATCACACTCAGCGCCTTGAGAGAAACGGTTCGACTCGAATGAGGGCACGACAAATGAGAGGTCGGAGACTATTCGGCCATTGGGCTCTTCTGGCCGTGGTCGGGTTGGCCGTCACCTTGTCGGCCTGTGGTGAGCGCTCGGACTCGGAGACCGTGGTCGTCGGAAGCACCACATCGCTCTACGATACGGGCCTCCTGGACACCCTAGTAGCAGCTTTCGAAGCTGAGCATCCGGATCTCAACATACGCGTTCTGTCCGTTGGAACGGGCCAGGCTCTGGCGCTTGGACGGCGCGGCGACGCCGACCTCCTGCTGGTTCACGCTCCAGCGGCCGAGCTCGAGTTCATGAGGGGCGGCCACGGTCGGAACCGCGTCACCTTCATGCGGAACGATTTCGTGGTGGCAGGCCCCGATAGCGATCCGGCCGGCCTGCGCGAACTGGATGTCGGCGACCGGGGGCCGGCGGCCTTGCAGGCGATCGCAGGCGTCGGCGCGACCTTCGTGTCCCGGGGCGATGACTCGGGCACCCACATGAAGGAGCTCGCCATCTGGGAGGCCACCGGTCTCACACCGGCCGGCGAGTGGTACATGGAAGCGGGCCAGGGTATGGGCGCGACCCTCATGCTGGCTTCGGAGCGTCGTGCCTATGTCCTGACGGACCGGTCCACGATGACCGTTCTGTCGGATGTGCTGGACCTGGAGGAGCTGGCGGCCGGCGGCCCCATGCTCGAGAACCTGTACTCGGTGATGGAAACGACCGCGGGAGCCAATTCCGCAGGGGCAGCGCGATTCCGCGCGTGGCTGTTGGGCGAAGAGTCCCTGGGGATCGTGAAGACGTACGGACAGACACGCTATGGCAGAGCGTTGTTCACCCTGGTCCCGTTCGATCAGAACGCCGCCGCGACGCAACGTCGATCCCGCCTGACGATCAACCCGTTCTCGGAAGCCTGGACCCTTCTCACATCGGCCGACACGTACGTTTGGGAAGTCGTTCTTCGATCGCTGTCGATTTCGGGTGCGGCGTTGTTGCTGGCCACCCTCATCGGCCTGCCGCTCGGAGCCTTCCTGGCCCTGTCACGGTTTCGATTGCGC